>CALJNJ010000122.1 GCA_937981945.1 uncultured Caulobacterales bacterium
TTATGGATGATCTTCCCAAAGGCCCGATTTATGTCTTTGACAGCGAATGTGTGCTGTGTTCGCGGGCCGTGCAATATGTGCTCAAATATGAGAGACAAGGGGACATGAAATTCGTAGCGGTCAAGTCTGTTTTAGGTCGCCGGATCTCGGAAAAATACGATGTTGATCCCGATGATCCTCATACGTTTATTTATCTGGAAAACGAAGAAGCCTACTTTTCATCTGACGCCGGCTTGGCCGTTATCCGAAAGACCGGCGGTCCATTGGCAATTTTGAGAATGGCGAAAATTGTGCCGCGCCCCATAAGAGACTGGCTTTATTTCCGCATTGCGCGAAACCGATATAAGATGTTCGGAAAACTGGATGTGTGCTACGTCCCGACACCTGAGACCCGCGACCGATTTGTACTAAGCTGACGGGGAAATCAATCCAATCAGCGCTTCAGTAGACGGATCATGATCACCTTTGCCGCCGCCGAGTTCTTTTAGAATGGATGTGGCAAGAACTTTCCCTAATTGAACACCCCATTGGTCGAAACTGTTCACGCCCCAAATGACACCTTGCACAAATACTTTGTGTTCGTAGAGCGCAATTAAATGCCCTAAGGCTGAGGGCGTAAGTTCGTCCAGCGTTATGGTTGTAGAGGGCCGATTTCCTGCGAAGGTTTTTTGCGGCGCCAGAATTTCCCGGTCTTGTTTGGAAATGCCTGCTGCCATCATTTCTTCTTCGACAATCATTTGGGATTTTCCAATCATCAGAGCTTCTGATTGAGCAAAACAATTGGCCAGCAAAGCTTTGTGATGTTCGGGCCGGTTTTCATGGTCTTTCAGTACAGCGACAAAATCCACCGGCGCCCCGGGCGTTCCCTGGTGCAGCCATTGGAAAAAGGCGTGCTGTCCATTGGTGCCTTCATCGCCCCAAATTATCGGGCAGGTCAGGCCGGCATCTTCGCCCAGGCGTGTTTTTGATTTGCCGTTACTTTCCATTTCCAGCTGTTGAAGAAAGGCGGATAATTTGCGCAAGCGCCGCGCATAAGGGATAACTGCGACAGAGCTGTAACCCAAAACATTCCGGTTCCAAATCCCTGTCAGGGCCATCATAACCGGTAGATTCCGGTCAAGCGGGGCGTCGCGAAAATGGGTATCCATAGCCGCCGCGCCGTCCAAAAACGCATCAAAAGCATCAGGACCATAAGCAATCTGTAGGGACAAACCGACAGCTGACCAAACCGAATAGCGCCCGCCGACCCAATCCCAAAAGTCAAAAATGTGATCGGCTGCAACGCCGAATTTTTCGGCCCCTTCACGGTTAGCGGTCACGGCAATAAAATTCGCGCCCGCTTTTTTGCCCAGTTTCTTCGTCAGCCATTCCCGCGCCGCTTCCGCGTTCATTCGGGTTTCTTGAGTTGTGAAGGATTTTGACACAACGATGACCAAGGTCGATTTTGGATCAAGTCCGCTTAAGGCGTCGTTGATCGATGCCCCGTCAACATTCTCTGCAAAGCGAAGGTTGAGCGTGTTTTTTGTGCTCGCCGCCAAACCGTCGGCCACAAGCCTGGGCCCCAAATCGGAACCGCCAATTCCGATATGGACGATAGATTTAAATGTACCGGTTTTTCGAATTTTCTCGGCAAAACCGCGCAGCTTTTTGCGCATATCCGATACTTGTTTTTGTACGGATTTATCCCCGCCTACGCCGCGCAGCGCCGGATGAAGAACGGCGCGGTCCTCTGTTGTATTGATTTTTTCCCCGTCGAAAAAACGTTTCCGCCAGTCTTCCAATTGGCAATCTTTTGCCAAGTGAAGAAGTTGGTCCCGGGCATGCTCGGAAATAGCTTGTTTGGAGAAATCGGCGCGGAGTGGCCCGGCGCGCAGAACAAAATTATCCAGCCTTTTAGGCTCGAGCTTAAATAATTCGATGATCGCCGGTAATTTTCCGGCAATGGCTTCCAGTTTTTCAAATCGATCAGAGGTCATAATGCTGACGCCCTAATGCAATTCGTCAAAACGCTCCAGCAATAATTGCTCGGCTTCGACCACTGATTTAGGCGATATTGTCAGCGCTAAATTCGGGGGCGGTTTCTTGAAGAATTGGTCCGCCTCTTGAACGGTGAACCCGGCAATCTGTGTGGCCTCAAACCAGGCGCAATATATGTCGCATAATTTGATGGATTTTTTGAGCTTTGCAGGAATTTGCGCCGGCAGACCAAAGCGAATGTGAATCGCTTCCTCCAGCCGGTTTTCAAAGGCCCGGTAATCCAAGCCGAGCGCATTTTTAAACGGGCTTATCATATCGCCGACCACATATTCTGCCGCGTCGTGAAGGAGCGCGGTCAGCCGTTCTGCTTTGGTAGCTTTGGGATTTAGCTGAAAAAACAAGGTTTCAACCACAACACTATGCTCGGCAACACTAAATGCGTGATCGCCCGACGTCTGACCGTTCCAGCGCGCCACCCTTGCGAGTCCCCGGGCTATATCTTCCATCTCAATATCAAAAGGTGAGGGATCCAGAAGATCCAATCGCCGGCCGGATAACATTCGCTGCCAAGCGCGTTTGGGTTTGATTGGTTTAACCATTAAGCTGGGTGAGCCGATTAAGCGACCTTGCGCACAAATACTGCGCCGGCTGAATATCCTGCGCCGAAAGAGCAAATCAGACCGGTATCGCCGGCGTCAAAATCGTCGGAATATTTGTCAAACGCGATGATTGAACCTGCGCTGGATGTGTTGGCATATTCATCCAAAACAACCGGGGCGTATTTGATGTCGACATTTTTGCCGAGCACTTTTTTGGCAATGAGAACATTCATATTGAGATTGGCTTGGTGGAGCCACATGCGTTTAAGATCGGCAAGATCAACGCCGGCGTTTGCGCTTTCTTCGGTAATCATATTGGCGACCATGGGTACGACTTCTTTGAAGACGCTGCGGCCGTTTTGAACAAAAAGTTTGTCGGTTAAGCCTTTTTTGCCGCGATCCCCGGTCATTCCGTCATCCTCGGGTGCGCAGTGATTTAAAAACCCGAAATTATTTCGAATATTATTGGAAAACTTTGTGACCAGTTTTGAATGTATAATTTCCCAATGTTCTTTTGGGGCAATATCATCCCGCTCCACGAGGATCGCCGTAGCAACATCGCCGAAAATAAAGTGAGCGTCGCGATCTTTGAAATTCAGGTGGGCCGTACAAATTTCAGGATTACAAACCAGAACTGATTTGGCCTGGCCGCCATAAATCAGACCCCGGGCCGCTTCCAGCCCAAAAGTGGCAGAAGAGCAAGCCACGTTCATATCAAACCCAAAGCCGGATGTTCCGAGATATTCCTGAACTTCCACGGCGACCGCCGGGTATCCGCGCTGTAGATTTGAACAAGCGACAATGACCGCATCAACGTCTTCAGCTTTTCGGCCGGTTTTTTCCAGCGCCTTTTTGGCCGCGTTGACGGCGATCTCTGCGAGGACTGAAATCTCGCCGTTATCTCGTGCCGGGATACGCGGCGCCATTATATTTGGGTCAAGAATAGGGTCTTTCGAGATAACAAAGCGGGATTTTATGCCCGAGGCCTTTTCGATAAACGGCGCGTTTGAATATTCCAGGGCGTCTTTGGTGCCGGCCGCAATATCTACGGCGTTTTCTGAATTCCATTTATCCACATATTGGTTGAAGGCTTCGACCAGTTCTTCGTTTGAAATGGAATCTTCCGGCGTCCAAAGTCCGGTTGCACTGATGACGGCTTTCACTGTTTCACCCTTAATAGTTCAGGGCGTATAGTAGCGGCCAAAATACAAAGCGCTACCCTTTTAAGCGCAATAATTATCCGCCGGTTGACCCGGTGCAATGGGGTAGGTCCCGGGTATCAATTTCCGTGCAGAGTTCCTGTTTTCGCTGTTCCGCAGCCCGGTCTTTGTCCAAATTCAGTGACGAACACGCGCTAAGACCAAAGAGCAAAGGCAGAATGAGAATGAAACGTTTCATAACAGCGTTTTACCCGGCGATTGGAAGGAGGGCAAATGAGTTTTTGTTAATGGCTTTCTGCAACATAGGCTTTTAATTTCGGTCGGTTCATATTAGCAGCAAGTCAGAGGTCACTATGAACAGTATTTTTGCAGGCGAGGCTGTTGTCCATTACGGACCGGCTGATTTTACAATTATGGAAACCGGTCAATATGTGACCTGTGCCGTGACGGGTGAAAAAATCCAAATTGATCAATTGAAATATTGGAGCCATGAGCGTCAGGAGCCTTACAAAGATGCGGCGGCGTCTCTTAAAGCTTTTCAAAAGGCGGCCGGTTAATGCGTTGGGCTGTCCCGGCTCTTATTTTTGCCTTACCGCTGAGCGCTTGCGGGCAGGATAGCTCCGAACTTGTTCCGGAACCGCGACTGAAGCCGGCGCCTGAGCAGATTGTACAAACGCCCGCAGCAGCGCCCGTTCAAGCGGCCGAGTTACCTCAGCCTTCAAAAATTGGATGTGAAGGCGTTATTCAGCAGGGCGGCGCCGTTTTGTGTCAGACTACGCCTTTTCAAAAAGTCAAAATAGGCCGTTCTGCCAAAGATTTTTACTTTGAATCTGCCGATGAGAACGGCGAAATCATTATTGGATTTGACCGCGATGAAAAGAGGGCCGTAATTGATCTGGGAATTGGTGATCCTGTGGAATACACATTTGAACCCAGAGATTATAAAATTTCCAGAATTGACGGATTACCCCCGTCCCAAGTCTCGACCTTTACGGCTGAGCAGCTGAAACGCATCAAGAGTTCATCGGCGCGTAAGGCTAAAGGTTTCGCCAGCCGCGCCGAAGATATGGGTTTCGAAGACGGCTTTTCCTGGCCCCTCAAAGAGTTCAAAAAGACATCACCATTCGGTCCGCAGCGTATTTTAAACGGCGAGCCTAAAAAGCCTCACATGGGCGTTGATATCGCGGCGCCCGCCGGAACGCCCATTTATGCGCCGGCCGATGGAGTCGTCAGCTTGGCCGATAATGATTTATACTTTGAAGGCGC
>CALJNJ010000123.1 GCA_937981945.1 uncultured Caulobacterales bacterium
GATGCGCCGGCGTAAAACATCCTTTTCCGATGAGGCAATGTCTAAGGCATCAATTTCTTTGATGAAATGTTCCCATAGCGGACTTTGTCCCGGTCCCGTAAACGGTTCACCCGAAATGATGTTTTGCGAAGCAACTCGAATTTTTTCATAGACGAAGCGCGGCAGCAAAATGCCCTTTTTAGCCTGAGCCTCAGCACGGTCCGCATAATGCCCCAGATAGGCTTCAACTGCGCCCAGGCGCGCAATCAGATTTTCAGCGTCCCTAACGTCAGTGATTTTGTGATAATTGATCAAGAATGACGGCAAATCAGCATGCGGTCCGAACATATGATTAAAAATATAATCATGATCCGAATATTCAGCGCTTGCGATCTCGTCCTCGGCCGCAAATTCATAGAGTCTGTAGGACAATGCCGTGGGCGCGTCCAAACGATCAGGATCAAAATTTTGGCGCATTTCTTTCAGCCAAGCCGTGCTCAAGGCCGTTGTCTCATCCGCTGCCAATTGGGATGTATCATCCAATTTGTCTTGGTTTTTATCCAGTCCCAAATAGGTCGCTGTCATTGGGGATCTGGCGATTTGATCCTGATAACGCGCTTCAAACCAATCATGCAGTTTTTGGCTTTCCGTTTGAACCAAATGCTGTTGTTCTGTTGTCGGTCCGGCATTCCCCTTACATCCCGGGATTGTAAAAATGCCGACTGCAATCAGCGTTGATAAAAGCAGATGTTTTCTTACCATTCTCAAACCCTTTTTCAGGTTTGTTAGTTCAATTGGCGGAATTCTCAAAATAAATTCGTTTCCGTTTTACTCCGGCCCCAAAATTCCCACTATAACGCACTATGGTATCTGTGATTCGAGATACGGAGTCGGACGGTCAATTACCGCCGCCGAAAAAGGGCAGCCTTTGGAAGCTCTTCCTATTGCTGCTTGTCTTAACGGGGCCTCTTCTCGGTTGGTTTTATGCCCAGTCCTATGGCAATATGGCCTGGGTATTATTCGGCTTGGTTTCGTTGATGGGGTTGGGGCTCTACTTAACCCAATTAATGAATCCGCCTGAAACGGGCGCGTTTCGTATAGCTGTCCCGGTTTCTCATGTTTTGGAGCGTGTTTTTGCCCGCAGCAGTTATGCCGGCCTGATTGTCGAAAGCGGGAAACCGGTCAGGGCCAATGATTCCTATATTGAACTGGTGTCTGAATTCGGTTTGGAGTTTCGGGACGGCGTGCCGCCGCTTCCTGAAAAAATGTTCAAAGATTCCTCAGAAGCCTCACAATCAGCTTTGTACCGATTATCCCATTTAGGTGACGAAGACGCGTTCGGCGAAGAAGTATTACAGGTCAGAGGGCCGGATGGAAAACTGAGAGAGTTTTTGGTTCGGGTGACCTTATTTAAGGATCAGCAATATTGGGAATTGGCCGATATCTCGCCTGAAACCGACGATAAGGTCGGGTTTTTAGCCAATGTACCAATCGGATTGATCAGCGTTGCTCAAGACGGAAAGATTTTAACGGCCAATAACAGTTTTAAGGATTGGGTCGGTGTTCAGGATCCGAATTTGTACAATTTGTCGGAATTTATTGAGAACCCGGACGGACTTTTGGACAGCCCTAAAGAAGCCGGGCGGCTGATCCGTTTCGATACGCGGCTGATTACGCAAAAAGATGTCGCGACGCCCGTGGTTATGATGGCGAAATGGGAAAAAATGCCATCCGGGGAAATCGTTGCCGCCGTCGGGCTTCACGGTCACTCAACTGTTGCGACCGAAAGCGGCGCTTTTGCTTTGCCGGCCGGCGATGAAATGTCGATAACGGATGCCTCGAGTGATATTCCGTTTGCCACGGTGGATTTGAACAGTCCGAATTTGAATCAGGCGACGATAGAATCGGCGAATGCCGCCTTTTTAGCCATGGTCGGCGCCGATGACATCTCGGGCCGTAAAGTCCTGGATGTTTTAGTTTCAAATGCGCCCGGCGTTCAATTACACGATATGTCGGTCGATGACCTTGGCGGCGGAAAATCCGTTGATGCCGTGATAAAGGGGCACGATAACGTAGCGGTCAGTGTCTACGCCGGCCCCGTATCGAAAACGGGTCATTGCAAGCTGTTTCTGGTTGATATTTCGGCCCGCAAAGTACTGGAAGATCAATTGGTGCAGTCTCAGAAAATGCAAGCCATCGGCCGGTTGGTTGCTGAGATCGCCCACGACTTTAATAATTTGCTGGCGGCCATCAGGCTCTATACGGATACTTTGCTGGGGCGTCATCCCATTGGCGATCCGTCTTATCCCGAGCTTCAACAAATCAATGCCAATGTGAACCGCGCCGCAGCTTTGGTGAAAAAGCTTTTGGCTTATTCGCGAAAGCAAACCATTCGGGCCGAAATATTAGGCGCGTCGGAAACCTTGTCCGATATGGCCGTTACCCTCAAACAAGTACTGGGAGAGAAGGTCAGGCTTGAAATGAAATATGGCCGGGACTTGCCGCCGGTCAGAGCCGATAAAAGCCAATTTGATACGGTGCTTATGAATTTGGCCGTCAATGCCAGAGACGCCATGAAAGAGCAGGGCGGAGGCGTTATAACGATTACCAGTTCAGTGATCCAAAAGGACAGCCTGCCGGGAGCCGGTCTTAAAGCAGCTTTGGATCAGTTAAAAGGTGACCGTGTTGTTTCCATTGCGGTCAGTGATACCGGCACCGGTATGACCGATGAGATTAAAAGCAAGATATTTGAGCCGTTCTTTACCACAAAAGGTCAGGGCGAAGGCACGGGTTTGGGATTGTCCACGGTTTACGGAATCGTCCAACAATCGGGCGGGCATCTGACTGTTGACAGTGAGCTTGGGGTCGGGACGACGTTTACGGTCTATCTGCCTGAGGCCGATAAAGAAGCCATTGCTGAAGGCGAAGCGGCTGTCCCTGCTATCCCGACGCCTCCGAAACCCAAAGCGCCTTCTGATCTTGCCGGGCATGGTAATATTCTATTCGTAGAGGATGAAGACTCGGTACGGGTCATTGCCGCTAAGACCCTGCGAAAGCGCGGCTATACAGTCATAGAGGCGGCCGACGGTGAGGAGGCTTATGAGATTATTGAAGAGGCTGAAACGCCGTTTGATTTGATGATCTCAGACGTGGTGATGCCGGGAATGGACGGACCGACACTCCTCAAGAAAGCCAGACCCATGCTCAAAGAGACAAGAATCGTTTTCATCTCGGGTTATGCCGAGGAGGAATTTTCCGATTTACTGGCAGAGGAGCCCGATGTGACGTTCCTGCCCAAGCCGTTCACCTTAATTCAATTGGCCGAAAAAGTGAAACAGCAGATCGGAGAAGTCGTTTAATATCAACCATTTATGTATTTTGTTCACAAAATGTTCTTTTTTCTTGATGCGTGAGAACAAAGTGTGTACATACTGTTTTGTGGCAGTCCGTTTCCAGCCACAAAATTAGCAGGTGACCGAAGGGCTCCGGTCATCTAATTTGGAGATAAGAAATGGCCAAGAAAAAGGCTCAGTTAAAAGTTGTAGGTAACCCTATGGACGCAGATAAATCCTCTGCCCTCGAAGCAGCACTCAGTCAGATTGACCGCGCGTTCGGTAAGGGCTCAGTCATGCGCCTTGGCCAGAAGGCCAGTATGGACATTGAAGCTGTATCAACCGGGTCTTTGGGCTTGGATATTGCTTTGGGTATAGGCGGCCTTCCCAAAGGGCGCGTTATTGAAATTTACGGTCCTGAAAGTTCCGGTAAAACCACTTTATCGCTTCACTGCGTCGCTGAAATGCAAAAATCAGGAGGCGTTGCAGCCTTTATTGATGCGGAGCATGCGCTGGATCCCGTTTACGCCGCCAAACTTGGCGTGGACGTGAATGAGCTTTTGATCTCTCAGCCGGATACCGGTGAGCAAGGCTTGGAAATTGCCGATACATTGGTTCGCTCAGGCGCTGTTGACGTGCTGGTCATCGACTCCGTTGCGGCCTTGACACCCCGGGCAGAATTAGAAGGTGATATGGGCGACAGTCTCCCCGGTCTTCAAGCCCGATTGATGAGCCAAGCACTGCGTAAGCTGACGGGTTCTATCTCTAAATCAGGTTGTATGGTGATCTTCATCAACCAAATTCGTCATAAAATCGGTGTTATGTATGGGTCACCTGAAACCACCACCGGCGGGAATGCCCTGAAATTCTATTCATCCGTCCGTTTGGACATTCGCCGTATCGGCGCCATTAAGAGCCGTGATGAGGTTGTGGGTAACCAAACACGGGTCAAGATTGTTAAAAACAAAGTCGCGCCGCCATTTCGTCAGGTCGAATTTGATATTATGTACGGCGAAGGCATTTCAAAGACCGGTGAGTTAATTGATTTGGGTGTTAAGGCCGGAATCATCGAAAAATCAGGATCTTGGTATTCATACGGTGAAGAGCGGATTGGGCAGGGTCGTGAAAATGTCCGTCAATTCCTTCTGGACCAACCGCAAATCGCCGAAGATATTGAAACACGTATTCGTCGCGACGAAGGGCTTCTTTCCGAAGAATTGCTTATGCCGTCCGATGACAAAGCCCGTGAACAAGAGGATGATAATCCGGACCTCGCAAGCGCCGGATAATCGCAAAACGGCCTTAAACAGGTTGAGCCCGGATTACCGTCTCTGTGTGGGGCGGGGCCGGTAATCCATCCTCAACTTCCCCAAAGGGCAAAATCATCTGTTTGAGACCAAATGAGCGCTTGGCAATGCCGGGCGCTCTTTCTATATGAAGGCTTGAATTTCGGGATTAGACTATGACAAGCCTTCGGGATATCCGCTCTCAGTTTTTAGATTTCTTCGGTGATGACGCTCATGAAAAGGTCAGCTCCAGTCCGCTTGTGCCGGATAATGATCCCACTCTGATGTTTACAAATGCCGGCATGGTCCAGTTTAAGGATTATTTCACCGGGTCAACCACACCGCCTTATCCGCGGGCTGTCACGTCTCAAAAATGTGTCAGGGCCGGGGGCAAACATAATGATTTAGATAATGTGGGCTATACGGCTCGGCATCACACATTTTTTGAAATGCTGGGTAATTTTTCGTTCGGAAATTACTTTAAAGACCATGCCATCGAGCAAGCCTGGCAATTGGTCACCAAAGACTTTGGCCTGCCCAAGGACAAATTATTAGTCACGATTTATGCCGATGATGACCAAGCTTTTGATCTTTGGAAAAAGATCGCGGGGCTGCCGGAAGAAAAAATCATCCGCATTGCGACCTCAGACAATTTTTGGGCTATGGGGGACACAGGTCCCTGCGGTCCGTGTTCAGAGATTTTCTTTGATCATGGCGATCATATTTGGGGTGGTCCTCCGGGGTCTGCTGAAGAAGACGGCGACCGCTTCATTGAGATATGGAATCTGGTCTTTATGCAGTTTGAGAGCCTTCCGGGCGGCGAAAAAGTAGCGCTCCCCAAGCCGTCAATTGATACCGGAATGGGTCTGGAACGGATAGCCGCCATTTTGCAGGGCGAGCATGACAATTACGATATTGATCTGTTTAAGAATTTGATTGCCGCCTCCGTTGAGCTCACCGGCGTTAAAGCCGAGGGCGATGCCAAATTCTCGCACCGGGTGATAGCAGACCACCTCAGGGCTTGTTCCTTCTTAATGGCCGACGGTGTGTCGCCGTCCAATGAGGGCAGGGGCTATGTGCTGCGCCGTATTATGCGGCGCGCTATGCGTCATGCGCACATTTTAGGCGCTAAAGATCCGCTGATGCACCGCTTATTCCCGGCGCTTCTAACCGAAATGGGGGATGCCTATTCCGAGCTGGGCCGCGCGCAAGCATCGATTGAGGCAACATTTGAACAAGAAGAAGTCCGTTTCAGAAAAACACTGGGCCGCGGTACGGCGCTTTTGGATGATGCGACGGCGGATCTAAAAGACGGCGACGTCCTCTCCGGGGAGACCGCCTTTAAACTCTATGATACGTATGGGTTTCCGCTGGACCTCACTCAGGATGCATTGCGCAGCCGAGGAATTACCGTGGATACGGATGAGTTCGATGCGGCAATGACGCGGCAGAAAACTTTGGCAAAAGAAAACTGGAAAGGTTCGGGCGACGCCGGAACAGACAAGCTTTGGCTGGAAATTCGTGAAAAAGTCGGGGCCAGTGAATTTACCGGTTACGGCAATTTATCCGGCGAAGACAAAATCGCCGTTTTGATCCAAAACGGCACCATC
>CALJNJ010000124.1 GCA_937981945.1 uncultured Caulobacterales bacterium
TGAAGCGTATAAGTCCGAACAGGCTTTTCGCGATCACAAAAAGCGCATGGCAGGCACGGACTGGTCCAAAGCCTCAGCCCGAGTGGAACGATTTTATACGGTGGGTAAAAGCCGTTAACGCCCAATGTGACTGTCGGGAATTGCCGGTAATTTGTATTTTGCGGTGCTTATGATAGTCAGACCACATGCTAAAACTTGCTCTTCCTTTTTGTTTTGCCTTCACCTTTATAAGCGGGTGCGGTGACAGTCCGAACATAGAAGAGCTATGCGCGCAAACCATCTCGGATTATGCCGCTCACCGCGATAATCCGGGCGCCGCTTTGCCCTACGCCGAACTGTTTACGGCAGACGGATCATTTAAATTAGGCGATACGGTGACCGAAGGGCGAGAGGCGCTAATCGCCCGGCATCAATCCTCACATGAGGGAGCTCTGTGGGAGCATAACCTTTCCAATATCGAGGTCTTTGAAAAGAGCGGTGTCTATTTTGGAAAGAGTGAAGTTTTAGTGCGGACGGGCCCGGCTGATAATTTTCCCGCGCGGGAAATTAAGGCAAGTTATCGCGACATTTTCCGTATTGAGGATGGGCGCTGCCTTATCAAATCCCGAGAGACCACGATTACTAATTAATAGATTGTTTTGCGCGGCGCCGTTGAACTTGCGGTTTTGACCTGCGGCGGTGACGCCGGCAGTTTGCGGTTGGGCAACGGCTTGACCACATCGGCCATCATATCCTGCCAAATTTGGGCAGGTATGGATCCGCCCGTGACCCGCTTCATAGGCGTGTTGTCATCAGCCCCAACCCACACGCCGGTGACCATATCGGGCACATAGCCGACAAACCAAGCATCGCGGTAGTCATTAGTGGTTCCGGTTTTCCCGGCCACATCGCGCCCTGCGATACGGGCCCGTGTTCCCGTCCCGCGCTCGACTGTGGTTTTCAAAACCCTATTGATATGGCGTAGGCCCGTCTTACTGACAACTTCGACACGGTCAGGGCGCGTATGATAATAGAGCGGCGTACCTTCCGCCGTGGAGATAGAGATAATGCCGTAAGGCTCGGCGTAATCGCCCCAATTGGCAAAGGGAAGATAGGCGGCCGTCAAATCCAGCACAGAAAGATTTTGCGCGCCCAGCGGCAAGCTGCGCAGGGGCTGTAAATCGTGAAGGCCGTGGGCCGCAGCCGTTTGCACAACGGGGTCGCGTCCCATCTCTTCGGACAGGGTCACGGCGACCGTATTGATGGATAGGGCAATGGCGCGTTCCAGGCTCATTTCTCCTTGGAATTTTTCTTTGAAATTGCGCGGCTTCCAATCGCCGACCTCGACAGGTTCATCCACCCGCAAAGTGTCAGGGGTAAGACCGGCGTCAAAAGCCGCCAAGTAGACAAATGGTTTGAAGGCCGATCCCGGTTGACGCTTGGCCTGTACCGCCCGGTTAAATTTGCTGCCGGTATAGGAAACACCCCCGACCATGGCGCGAATGCCGCCATCTCCGGCGATGGTTACAATGGCCACTTCATTGGCGTTTCGATCCGGGTCAACATTTTGGCGCGCGGCGTATTCAGCCCTATCCTGGACGGATTTATCCAGCGTGGTCCGAACGACAATATCAGCTTGAGGCGTTCCGATCTGCGCCTCTATTTCGGGCCAAATCCAATCGGCGAAATAATGGGCACTGCTTTGTTCCTCGGGTTTGTAAACGGAAATGGGCGTGCTCACGGCCGCCGAATATTGCGCGTCTGTCAACAAGTCTTGATCTTTCATCAAATCCAAAACCACTTGCGTTCGGCCGGCAGCCGCCTTGGCGTTTGACAGTGGATTGTACCGTCCGGGCGCTTTTAAAATTCCGGTGAGCATGGCGCTTTCCGACACGGAGAGCTCATTTGCCCCTTTGTCGAAATAATAACGGGACGCGGCTTCCAGCCCCCAATTCCCGCCGCCGAAATAGACTCGGTTGAGATATTTTTCCAAAATCTCATCTTTGGAAAATGACCGTTCAATCCACAAGGTCAGCATCATCTCCTGCAGTTTGCGGGTCATGGTTTTTTCGGGCGTCAAAAAGACGTTCTTCGCCAATTGCTGAGCAATGGTTGAGCCACCTTCGCGAACATAACCGGCTTTGTGGTTTTTATAGAGTGCCCGGGTCAAACCAATGGGATCAAGTCCCGGATGCCAAGCATAGCGTTTGTCTTCCGTGGCGATGACGGCTTCCGTCATATGCTCCGGCAGATCCGCGATTTTGACGGGCGTTGCGTCGACCGCTCCTTTGATGACCACATGCTTGCCGTGGCGGTCGATGATTTGGACAGCGGGCGGACGGTTTTGATCCCAAAAAGTTTCGACGGAGGGTAAATCTTCAGAGGCTTTGGCGAACAGAGTCATCAAGCCCATAGCGCCCCAATAGGCGGCCAGAACCCCGGCCGTCATGACCGTGAGCGTGCCCTTACGCAGGCGCGATGATGAAGTTGATTGAGCCATTATCCAACAGAGTTAACGCGTGTTAACCACACTTATTGGATGAAAGACCTTAAACGCGCGTAAATTTATTTCCCGTTAGCTGTTTTCTCTTTGACCGGGCCAAAGGTCAAAACCGTGCCCTTCCCGACTTTATTGCCGCCGCCCGGCTGAACAAATTCGAGTCCGGTATCCCGTTTGACGAGCATCAGGTCTACGTCTTCGCCGCGATCTTCCAGCAGTTTGTCGATGGGATATTCGTCAGACACATTGGTCGACTTAAAGCGCCAGCCGCTCCACCAATCCCGGGTCAGCGCATCAAAGCTACGGCCGCGCGACGATAAAGTCCGGCCCCTTGAGGTAAAGGCAATCGTGTCGCCGTCTTTATCTTCTTTGTCCTGACCGGAAACTTGGAATACACGGTGACGGCCAAGTTCAGGGGCAAATTCCACGCAGACAAGCGCATTATAGGCGTCATTAGGCGTGGTTGCGATAATGTGATTAAAGGCGGAATGGTCCAAGCGATAATCGGCATTTTCAGATAAGACTTCGCCGTAAAATGTCGCAAACCCTTCGAGGCGAGCGCCGCGCAGACGTCTCCAATTTGTATCGGCGACCAAAACGCCAATGCCCATTTCTTTTAAAGCTTTTGCCAAGCCGAGGGACCAAGGGTTAGCCCCGACAATCAAGACCCCGTCGCCGTGATCTGATGACAGGCCCAGAGCCTTGGACATGGGGCCGATGGCAAAACCGGCGAACAGAACCGTCGCGAAAACCAGCGCAAAGGCAAGGGGTACAAATATCTCCCCTTCAGGGCGGCCGATAGCTTGCAGCTCAGCAGCGAACAGACCTGCGACCGCAACGGCGACAATCCCGCGCGGGGCGATAAAGGACAAGAGCAGGCTTTCACGCCAGGTGATCCCTGACCACATGGTTGACAGCATAACCGCAATAGGTCTGACAAAAACCATCATGACAAACACAAATCCTAAAATTCTCCAGGAGAAGAAATCTTTCAGGACGGCCGGGGTTAAGGTTGCCGTCAACACGACGAACACACCTGAGACCAACATAATGGCAATGGTTTCTTTAAACCGGCGCATCTCCACCATGGCGGCGAATTTCGTGTTCGCCATGGTCATGCCCAAGGCTGTCACCGCCAAAAGTCCTGTTTCAGGGGCCAGCAAATTGGCCAATACATAAATGGTCAATACCCACGCCAGGACGACCGGCGCTTTCAAATATTCCGGGATCAATCCTTTTCTGAATGCATTAGCCATGCCCCAACCGGAGACAATACCGACAACTCCGCCCAATACGGCGATAAAAATCAGCTTGCCGATGGCAATCCCCATATTCGCGCCTTCTTGAGTAAAGCGAATAAATTCATATCCGCCCACAGCAAATAAGGCGCCGACAGGGTCGTTGACGATCCCTTCCCATTTTAAAATATTGGCTGGACGGGTTTTGAGATGGGCTTGCCGGAGCAATGGCATAATCACGGTCGGGCCTGTTACAACGAACAAACCGCCCACCATAGCCGCAATATCCGACGGCAATCCGACGATATATTTAGCGGCCCACCAGCCTAAAACCCACGCTATAGGCGCGGCAAAGAACACCATGCGGCCGACCGCATGGGCGGAATCCCCCAAA
>CALJNJ010000125.1 GCA_937981945.1 uncultured Caulobacterales bacterium
GCATCAAAACCGGATTCTTTGGCATGGATCGCGGCCGATACAAATTGGTTCGCTATGTCGTCCATATCGGAACGATCCATTTTCTTTTTGGTATAACGCCCGGTCATGACTCCAAATTTGTTAAAACCCCCATTGGCCGAAATCGGCTTTGCGGCCGAAAAGTCTTTGGGAAGAAATGTAAAGGCGCCGGCGTGGGTGATCTGGGCCTGAGCTGCTGCACCGTGTTTGTGAACAGCTTCAGTCAGAACTTTAAAGTCAGGAACCGTGTCTGCCGACAAATGTGCCTGATCAACAAAGGTCTGACCGTCTTTTGATGTTGCGCAATAGGCTACGGTGGACATGGCCGCGCCGCCTTTGGCCATATTCTCATGAAAATTGACCAGCCCTTTGGAAATAATTCCGCCTTTGCACATGCCTTCATTGGTTGCGGCTTTAATGAGCCGGTTCCGCAGTTTCAGCGGCCCGATCGTCAGAGATGTAAAAGCTTTACTCATGAGAAGAACGATAGCAGAATGCGGACATAGCTGTCATGTCCATTTGCGCAAAAATATTCGAAAATAATACGAATTGCACCTGTTCAAGCCCTATAAATGGTCTTATTGCGTAGTAAATGAGCCAAAACAGTACGCAATTCACGGATAAAGCCCCAAAGACCAAGCGATATGCTTGGCTTGTTCTGGGCATGATGGTTTTACTCTATTTTATCAATTATGCTGACCGCACACTCGCCAATGCACTTTTGGAAAAAATAAAAGAAACCTACCAAGTTTCAGATACTTATATGGGTTTCGTAATCGGACCTGC
The DNA here is from genome assembly GCA_937981945.1 of uncultured Caulobacterales bacterium. Classification (GTDB taxonomy): domain Bacteria; phylum Pseudomonadota; class Alphaproteobacteria; order Caulobacterales; family Maricaulaceae; genus JACOMS01. The sequence continues at coordinate 805 of CALJNJ010000125.1, forward strand.
CTTCGCCTTTATCTACTGTCTGGCCGCAATTCCCATTGCCCGTTTGGCTGATCGGAAAAATCGGGTTCACATTATCGCAGCAGGCGCCGTGGTTTGGAGCCTTTTCACCATGCTGTCAGGCCTTGCTAAAACGCCTGAGATGTTTGCTGTCTCCAGATTTGGCGTAGGCATTGGTGAGGCTGCTTTCTTAGCGCCTGCCTATTCTTTGCTGTCCGACTATTTCCCGCCGAAAAGGCGCGCCTTTGCATTCGCGATCATGAATTTAGGCGTCTATCTCGGCGGGGCGTTTGGGAATATTGGCGGCACTCAACTGGCCGCGGCTTATGATTGGCAAACTACGTTTTTATGGCTCGGCGGTCCGGGCATTATATTAGCGGTTTTGACCCTTTTACTGGTTAAGGAGCCCGAAAGAGGACGTCTGGATGGTGACAGCACCTCTAAGAAAACCACGGAACCGTTCTCGGCCGTCTTTAAAACCCTCTGGTCAAGACCGGCATTTCGCAATCTCACCATTGCTGCTTTCTTGGGCGGTTTTTCGACCATAGCATTTGGGACCTGGGCCGTCGCCATGTTTGAACGTATTTTCGACATTTCAAACGAATCCGCAGGCGCGCGCTATGGCGGCGCGGCCATGCTCGCCGGAATATTGGGCGTTCTTCTTATGGGGTATCTTTGCGACAGATTTGCCAAAAATGATGTTACCGCACCTTATAAGTTTTCTGCCTTCGGCCTGCTGGGATTTACAATAATTTCAATCGGCATGTGCTTCGTTTCCGATGTCAAAAACGCAACGATTTTGGTTTATCCCGCCAGTTTGTTGGGCGCCGGATGGGTTGTCGCCGTGCAAGCGGCGTTACAGGACGTGTTGCCGGCAGAACTACGGGCTACCGCGACCTCCATATGGGCTTTCGCCCTGACATTTGCCGGCTTGGTCTTAGGTGTTCAGGTTGTCGGCGGAATAAATGATTACCTGGCCGCTGAATATGGGGCAGGCGCCATACGCTACTCTATGGCCATTACGCTATTGGCCGGTATTCCCGCATCTTGGTATATTTACCGTGCCGGGAAAACAGCTGCTGATGACCGTAGAATTTTGGAAGCGCGAACTTAGAATTTTGCCCCCAGGGTAACACCGTAAGTTCTGGGCGGTCCGAAATAACCATTGGTAAGCCCGCCAAAACCCGGACCGAAGTCAATAAAGTTCGTAAGGTATTCCTCATCCGCAATATTCTTAGCCCAAACAGCCAACTCAACATCCTGAGATGCGATCGGAATATCAGACCAAGCAAGTCTGGCATTGAATAAGGTTCTCGCATCCGCTTCGGTATTGAATGCGGGCTGTGGTGAAAACGGGTCGGTGGAATAGGGGAAAGTAAAATACTTATCCGAATAATTCATATCACCGTTTAAGGTTAGCTTGCCCCAATCATTCTCCGTGATCTCCCAATCAAATCCTGCAGAAGCCGTATTGCGAGGGGCGTGAGGGAATGCCCGTTCATCGGCGACATCTGTACCGAATTCTATGAATTCCTTATATTCGGGGTCTAAGTGGCCATAATTGGCGCGAAGCATGAAATCATCTGACAATTGAAACATACTCTCAATTTCGAAACCTTTTATATCGGCCTGACCGGCATTTCTGATATCGGACGCCGCGGCGCCTTCCGCCGTAAATACGGAAAGCTGCATATCCTCATGCTTGTTCAAAAATCCTGTAACATTAATTCTGGCGCGATTATCCCAAAATCCGGTTTTCAAACCGACTTCGAATGAATCTACTTTTTCAGGTTTATATGGCCTCACTGTCTCTTCAATGGTTCCGGCTTCTCCGTTAAATCCGCCGCTTTTGAAACCATTGGCATATTTTGCGTAAAGATTGACGTTGTTACTTAATTCATAAGCGACAGACACTTGAGGCGATAAATCATCAAATTTGCCGGATGCCGTTGTCCCTTCCGGTACGAATGGCGTATTAGGCGGTAATGGCGGAAAAGACACCGCAATATTGGCCCGCTCGATCGTTTTATCTTCCTCAGTATAACGCAATCCACCTGAAACCGTCAGCGCTTCCGTAACGGCAAAGTCAATTTGTCCGTAAGCTGCTATGGCTTCAGTTGTTGAGCCGTACCGAGAGTCAAATATACTGGCCCCGCCAAAGAAGAATTGCGGGTTATTGGTAAAGCCGTCATCTTCGAAATAATAAGCGCCAAGCACATAATCGAGGGCACCGGAATTGCCGACGATCTGAAACTCCTGACTGAAACTGTCATAGTCCGAATCCCGCTGCGTATGAGCCAATGACAGAGGGGATCCGTCCAAATCAAGTGAATCATCCCAATTGAGTTTCCGAAAAGATGTAATGGATTTCAGCTCACCAAATTCGGTGCTGAGTTTGGCCGTCAAATTGTGACCTTGAACTTTGCTTTTCTCAAACACCTCACCATCGGTTGTCCCCGTAAATTGCCGGTCTCTATCCGTATACAAATCCAGCGGAAAGCCAAAAAATTGACCGCCGCCTGCGGGAAAGCCGACATAAGCAGGGGAAGCAGGGTCAAAAATATTATTGGGGCTGACATTGATGATTTGAGAAAATACGGGGTTTTGATCCGCTTCACTGTAATCAAATGTATAGTCGAGCGATAGATTGTCGGAGGGATCGGCGCTGACCGCAATCAAGAATGACTTTTTATCCAAATCTTCAAACTCAGTAGTCGATAGTGGCCCCGCAGCAAAAACACCCGGGAACGGATTTTCGACGCCCTCCACAAATCCGTCGCGCTTTTCGATCATCCCTGAGACTTTGGCCTTTAAAGGCCCCAGCGCGCCCAGATTCAGTGTCCCTTTAGCCATACGGGAATTATAATTTCCAAAACCCACCTTTACAGAGCCGCTAAATTCGTCATCAGGACGCGCCGTGATGATGTTGATAGCACCAGCCAAAGTATTACGCCCATAGAGTGTTCCTTGCGGCCCTCTGAGAACTTCCATGCGCTCAATATCAGCAACGTCAAATACGGAACCTTGAGTTTTTCCGATATAGGCCCCGTTTAAATATATGCCGACCGTAGGTTCCCACGTTAAAGCAGGATTTATGGTCTCAATCTGAACTCGACGAAGTGATCGTAACGGCACAGAAAAGAGAACAAAATATTCAAGATGTCCCCATTGCGTTAACCGCTCTGGATGCTGACTATTTGGAAAGCCGTAACGGATATCAAATCTTTGTCAGCTTTAGCC
>CALJNJ010000126.1 GCA_937981945.1 uncultured Caulobacterales bacterium
TACAGGCTCATACACCACGGCTTTACGTTCTACATCATAGCGCACTTCGACATGACCCGATAAAGGGAAATCTTTGCGAAGCGGATAGCCTTCAAAACCATAATCCGTCAAAATACGGCGCAGATCAGGGTGCTGATCAAATATAATGCCGTACATATCAAATGCTTCGCGCTCAAACCAATCTGCGCACGGGAAAATCTCTGTGATTGAGCGCACGGGCTCCGTCTCATCAGTTGTCACTTTAACGCGAATGCGGGTATTATGAGCCATAGACAGTAAGTGATAGACAACGTCAAAGCGGCGTTCCCTGGCCGGGTAATCAGCACCGCATAAATCGATCAAAGTTTCGAACTTACACTGCGGGTCAGATTTCAAAAACGTAATGACATCCTTTAGGGCTGCCCGGCGCGCATTGACCGTCACTTCGCCAAAAGCGATATCAATGGAATTCACTCCATCGCCAAGTGCCGTTTCGATATGATCTTTCAAATCCTGCACGATCTATCTCTCTATATTGCCTTCGCGGCGAATTTTCTTTTGCAATTGCAGAATGCCGTAAACCAAAGCTTCGGCGGTCGGCGGGCAGCCCGGTACATATATATCGACGGGAACGATCCGGTCACATCCGCGAACAACCGCATAAGAATAATGATAATACCCGCCGCCGTTGGCGCATGATCCCATGGAAATCACATAGCGCGGGGCCGGCATCTGATCATATACTTTGCGTAGCGCGGGAGCCATTTTATTGGTCAGCGTACCGGCAACGATCATCACGTCACTCTGACGCGGGGAAGCCCGGGGGGCGAACCCAAATCGTTCCAGATCATAACGCGGCATGGAGGCCTGCATCATCTCAACGGCGCAGCAAGCCAGACCAAAGGTCATCCACATGAGAGACCCGGTCCGCGCCCAAGTTACCAAATCATCAGAAGCGGCAACAATAAAACCTTTATCGGCTAACTGATCTGACAGTCCGTCAAAAAACGGGTCGTGTTTTTTAGGGTCATATGCCGGGACACCCAGGTCTCGCGCGCCCTGACCTGCTTTTAGAATTTGATCAGACATGTCTAACTCCTAATTCCAGTCCAAGGCGCCTTTTTTCCAGGCATAAACCAGCCCGGCGGTCAATTCGGCTAAGAATAACATGACGACGACCCAGCCATATGTCCCGACTTCACCGATGGAGACGGCGTAGGGAAACAGAAAAGCGACTTCGAGGTCAAAAATAATAAATAAGATGGCGACCAAATAGAACTGAACGTCAAACTTCATGCGCGAATCATCAAAGGCATTGAACCCGCATTCATAAGTCGACAATTTCTCAGTATCAGGTTCTTTCGGCGCAATAATTGCGGGAACGACAAGGAAAAGTAAACTCAGCGCCAAGGCTATTCCGAAAAGGATGAGAACCGGCAAATATCCAAGTAAAAATTCTGTCATCAGATGCGCTTTGTTTTTGGCAAATAAAAGACTCACACCCCCTCCGGGCGCGGTTCGCGCGGAACCTATAAAGACCGGTGCCCATTTGCAATGTCAAAATAGCGTTTATTTGCGACAAAAACGCATCGATTGCAGCAGATTCAAGGGGTTATCCGCAGCCCGCAACCTTAAGCAGGTCGAGTCGTTTTTCGTCGCCCGGCCGCCACCGCATTCACGGCAAGCTATCTAATCGCAGAACCAACACGTCTCGGATTGCGCTGCGGGGCTGCCGATCGGGCTCCCGGGCGGCAAGCGAGCTTCATCCTGACTGACTTTTTCGGGATTTGCCGGGCGATCTAAAAAACGTCTGATTTCCGAATTGAGGAAAGACGCGTTGGAACTGCTGCGGCGCGAAAAATCATCCGCCAGCTCTTTCAGGGCCGTTCTCACCTGCACTTTGACAGGCGCGGTCGCAGCAGGAGAATCCATTAAATCCATCAAACCGTAAACATAACGGCGTTGAACGGCATCAGCGATCAGTGCCTGCCGTCCCGTACGGCGCAGGGTCATGACGCGGCGCTTGGTGATTTCCAGCATTTCTTCAAACCCAAGATATTTCCCGTTACGTCGCTTAAACTCCGTCATACGGGCCGCCCGCCGCGGATCCAGCAATACATCAAAAGTCAAACCGGCAGAGGTATCCGCAGCAGCCGTTAAATCAAACGCCGGATAGGCTGAGCGCTTAAATAACTCACGATCACTATCGACAAAAGTCCAGCTGGTCAGAGACGGTGATAATAACTCCAAAACTCGATCCGGCAGGTCCAGTGCCTGAGGTTCAACAGTTTGCAATATTGCATTCAAAGCCGCTCTTTGATCTTCAGGATCAGTGATCTTTGGCGCCTCAATCTCAGTGCCCTTTACCGCATAATCAAAACTCATACCGCCCAGTAACTTCCCGGCAGCTGCCGTTTGATACCTGTGGTAGAGATAAATAGGCACGATAACTTTGTTAAGGTCGGCAATCGGCTGACCGTCATGAATTCTGTCTTTGTCAAAATTGTTGAGGGCAATTTCCCGAACTTTCAACGTTTCCTTGAGCGCGGCAACGGGGTCGCTGCCATTATCCCAAATAGCGCCTGCAGGATGGCCCGTTCCAATTCCACGGCCATCGCTATCGGCCACATAGAGCAAGCCTGCTTCGGCGGCATCAGCATAGGTTTTTTCCGTTTCTTCAGGGGACAAATTTCCATATATCATTTGGGCGGAAAACTTGTCCCAATCCCCAATTCCAACGCCATAAGCATTAGTAAAATCCAGTGCACCATCCGTAACGCGAACGTCGGGCGCAGGGTAATCCATGACCGATCCCTTACCGTAGGAACTGGCGGCAAAATTGTGGGCGAACCCCAATGAGTGCCCAATCTCATGGGCTGATAATTGACGAATACGGTCCAGCGCGAGCTCGATCGGGTCATCATCACTTCCGGTGCCCGTTTTTGCTGTGCCGGCCAAACCCTCGAAGATCATTCGGTCTTGCCGAACGCGGAGTGATCCCAAATTAACGTGCCCCTTGATAAATTCGCCGGTTCTCGGATCGACGACGCCGCCGCCATAGGACCATCCGCGAGTTTGCCGATGCACCCATTGAACGACGTTATAGCGAACATCAAGCGGATGAACATCTTCGGGCAAAAGGCGGACTTCATAGCCGTCGGGATAACCGGCGGCTGCAAAAGCGTCTTTCCACCACTCAGCCCCTTCAACCAAAGCGGACCTGACGGGTTCGGGTGCGCCGCTGTCGATATAAAAAACAATCGGATCAATGGTTTTTCCGTCTTCATCTTTTTCAAGTCTGTGCCGGATGGCCAGGCGTTTTTCGATCGGAGTCGCCAAGGGCGCGCTATAATCTAAATAGACAATTTCCATGGCGCCCATGCGCGGGTCTGCAGGGCGCGGCTCAAAACCCTCATCAGGCAATCTGACAAAAGAGTGATGCTGAATAAGCGTAGCAATGTCTCCGGCAGCAGCGGTGGTTGCGACTTCTCTGCCCGGGTCCTTCGACGTTAATGTCAGAAAACTGTCAATCTCAACATTGTCGGGAAACACAAAACTGTTTTTTATATCGATAAAACTGCGGTCCGCAGCGAGACTAAAACTGCCTTGATCAGAATCTTTTAAATGTTGCACCAATCCCAGGCCATCCCGGTTTAAAAAATCAGTCAGGTCAATTAACACTCGACCGGACGGGCCGCCGGAAACAACCTTGGCCGATGCTAAAAAACTGTCCGCAAAACTTTCATCAACGGCCAGCGATTCGAGCGGGTTGTCGGGATTAGCCCTATAGGTGAGGTTTTCCTGCTCAATGACCACTTTGTCGCCAAATCGCTTGAACGCAACAACGACGCCGCGGGATCCCCACCCTCGGTCCAGCCCAACAGGGTTGGAGCCAAGCCCGGCACGAAGACGCATGGTATAAATAGCCTTTAAAAGGACACCGTCTTCGTCATCATCAGCAGGCAGTAATGCGTGGATTCGATTTGTCTTCGGGTCCTTGTAGAGATCAATGAAGCCGGTTTTTTTTGTCAGTCCCTTTGTGGTTTCGGCGAAAGTTTTAGCGGAGGCCTCAGCGCAGAAAAGCGCGGCCGCAAGCAGGCTGAAGATAATCAAAATACGAATGTTCATTTCTATCCTCCGGTCACGGACATATGTCTTAGGACGGCAGGTCCGGTTTTGTCTTTAGTAATACTAAAGTCGTGAGCTTTAGGCTTTCGGATCATGGCCTGATCCATGGCTAAACTCAACGCTTGCGCAGGGCTTTCGCTGCGAATAGCCGCGCGCAAGTCGACCCGGTCCGATTGTCCCAAGCACATGTATATTTGACCCGTACAGGTGACGCGAACCCGATTGCAGCCGGCGCAAAAATTGTTTGTCAGCGGCGTGATCATACCCAAGATGCCGCCCGTTTCTTCGACCTTTACATAGCGCGCAGGACCGCCTGTTCGCAGCGGAATTTCGGTCAATGTATAACGCTCGTCTAATCCGTCTCTGACCTCTGACAACGGCAAATATTGGTCAAAACGATTTTCGCTGACCTCGCCCATAGGCATAACTTCGATTAAGGTAAAATCCATGCCCTTGCCATGGGCCCATTCCATCATCTCCGGGATCTCGTCAGCATTCCCGTTTTTAAGAGCGACCGCATTGATTTTAATTTTCAGACCGGCATCAAGCCCCGCCTCGATTCCGCTTAAGACCTGATCAAGCGCGTCACGGCGCGTTAGTGCCTTAAAGCGGTTTTTGTC
>CALJNJ010000127.1 GCA_937981945.1 uncultured Caulobacterales bacterium
GAAGGCAAAGACATCCAGCCCGTCTTCTATATCGCCGGTTTGCCGCTCAAAAATATAGTTCTTGTAATCCGTGTAAAACACATTGGCCGTGACAAAATGGTTGTCACCGCGATGGCGGTAGGACATTTCTCCGCCCCGGGCAATTTCCTTGTTGAGTTCACTATCGCCAAGCTCAAAGGCTTCGGTGGCTAAATGAGGTCCGTTGGAAAATAATTCCTCAGTTGTTGGCGCCCGTTCGGTGCGGAATATAGTTGCTCCAATTCGAACTTCGTCAGTTAAATGAACATCCCCGCCGGCAGACACGCTGAACAGATCAAAGTCTCTGGAAATATTGAGGGCTTTGTTGCTCTGATCCGTTTTTTCATATCGTGCAGCGCCTTCCAGGTGAATGTCACCAAATTCCTTTTCGTGGAACATATAAGCGCCATATTGTTTGGTTTCAGACGGCGGAACAAAGGCTTCTTCGCCAATGGCAGAGAAATCCCTCTGTCGATATTGAACGCCGTAAGCTGCGCGCCAATCATTATTTTCGGTCTGAATAGCTTCTAATCTAAACTCGCCGCCCTTATTGGTAAAAACCGTCCCGATCTCAGTCCCTTCCAGTTCCGTATGTTTGTAATCGGCATAGCCGCCAAACACTTGAACCCGCTCCAGAAAACCGTCCAAATCAATTGCGCCGTTCAGGTCGATTCGAATTTGGTCAAGGTCGATGGAAATATCAGCTTCCTCTTCTTCCTCTTCATGTTCCTCTTCGCCGTCTTCGTGCCCGTGTTCTTCCTCTTCCTCATGTCCGTGTCCGCCCGGAATTCCGTATCGACTTTCAAATTTGTGCACGGCGACACCGATGAAGCCGTCATCACCCACATACGACAAGCCGGCCGTATAGGACTTTGCATTCAGATCGGAATTTTCCAGTTTGTCACGGGCTTCGCCTGAACGATCTTCCTCTTCATGCTCTTCTTCATCATGGTCATCTTCGTGTTCGGCTTCTTCCGCTTCATGCAAAATCTCACTTTCCGCAAAGCCCGGAATTCGAAAATCGTCCGCCTCACGCCAAGTACCGTCCAAGTGAATGACCAAATTATCGGTCAAACCATGGTTGATCGACGCGGCAACTTCGCGGCCAAGGTCGACAGAACTTGCCCCAATGCGAATGGCAGCCTCTGTTTCATAGGGAACTTCGTCCGGAATACGCCCGTCAATAACATTGACGATACCGCCTGCGCCGGATGACCCGAACCGCAATAAGGACGAGCCCCGAAGGACTTCAATACGTTCCGCCTGCGCCGGCTCTGCCGCCACGGCGTGATCAGGGGAGGCTGATGATGCATCAATAGATCCGATATTATTGGTCAGAACACGGACGCGGTCGCCGCCCTGCCCCCGAATAATGGGCCTGGACGCGCCGGCACCGAAAAAAGTCGAAGAGACGCCCGGTTCGGATTTTAGAGTTTCTCCGATTGTGGGTGCCAGTCTGTCCTGAAGAGCATCTCCGGTCAGGACAGAAACGCCGGTGATCGCATCATCGGGCGAACCTTCTAAAAGTCGGGAACCGGTCACGATAATTTCTTCTGACATATCATCTTGCGCAAATGCTGTCGAAGCGTTGCTGATGATCAATCCGGCGGCAATCCACCGAATAACGTTATTTTTATTATTTTTCATGAGAAGTACTTTCCGGATCACGCGCCTTTTTGTATGTTATTGCATAACCTAATATAAAAATCCGGTGAAAAAAATGTCGCATAGCAGTTGAGGCGACGTTAACCAAAAAAGGACTTTTTCGGCGCCGCCCGCCGCAATTTAACCAAATTTGATTGAATTTACAGTACCTTTCCAAGTTCAATTGAGTGGGACTATGTCTAAAAGACGATTCATATCGGATAATTCCGGCAATTTTGCCATTATCGCGGCCATTGGTATGGTGCCCGTGATGATCGGCGTTGGCGTGGCGATCGATATGGCAGGTGTTCAACGGGCCAAATCTGAGCTGAGAGACGCCGCGGAAACTGCCGCCGTTGCCAGCGCCAGATCCTTTCAAAGGACTGATTCTAAAAGAAAAGCGGCGGCACGAGCCCATTTAGATGAGAACTTCAGTTTTGAAGTTCACGGCGCGGAACAGATCGGCATGGATATTGACCTGACGCCCGTCAGATCGACTGTTGAAGCCAAAACAATTATTCCAACCCGTTTATTGGGAATGTTCGGTAAGGATTATTTGAACGTCGCCGTTACCGTGGCCGCGGAAACCGTATTCGAACCCGCCTGTGTATTGGTTAATTCTCCAAACAGAGCGTCTTCACTGCGTTTCCAAGGTCATCCGACCATGGATACTGTTGATTGTTATATTCATAATAATTCATCCGTTGCGGGCAGTTCGGTTGCGCAAGGTAATCCCCAGCTTCAAGAAGTCGACGCTTGTTTAAACGGCGGCTATTCAGGGCGCCGCTGGGTCCCTGCTCCGGAACTGAATTGCGGTTCCCGAAACGATCCGTTCTCTGACATTCCCCCGCCGACCGTGCCGGATTGTGATGAGAACAATATGAGGATATCCAACCGTGAACCGGTCACACTTTCTCCCGGTCATTATTGCGGCGGTCTTCGATTTCCGCCGGGCTCTGACGTGACCCTGGAGCCGGGAATTTACAATATTTCCGGCGGGAGTCTGGACTTACGCGCCAATGCTAATCTGTCGGGCGACGGCGTTATGTTTCATCTGACCGATGATCGATCCAATTTTTCAATGCATTCCGGCGGAACTTGGAATGTGACACCGCCGACATCCGGCGATTATCGCGGCGTTACGATTTATCAAGACCGTGATGTAATGCCCCGTCAGCCCAATGAATTTACGGGCGGCGGTGAACTGAACATTGTGGGGGCCATTTACGCCATTAACGGAGACATGCGTCTACAGGGCAGTCCGAGGGTCACTATGATTGGGGGCCGTAATGTATTGATCACCGGAACTTTGGCTCTGCAGGGCAGCCCTGAATTGGTCGTCGAAGCAACCGAAAACCCAAATCTATTGCCCAATGACAGACTCATTGGCCGAGATTCCTATATTCGTGTAATTAAGTAAGACCGTAGACTTCGGCGTATCTTTCGCGTTAGTCTGAACCATGCGATATTTTGTTTTTCTTCCCTTTTCTTTTCTGATCGGGTGCACGCCGCAACAAGTGGAACCGGCTGACATTTTTTTCAACAATCTTTCAGAGCATTGCGGCAATTCTTACGCCGGCAAAGTCATCTCATCGGATCCGCAAGATGCCGATTGGGCCAAAGAAACTTTGGTCATGCATGTTCGGGATTGCTCCGACAGTGAAATTAAAATCCCCCTCCATGTGGGCGAGAACCGCTCCCGAACATGGATCGTCTCCAAGACAGACGGATTTTTAACTCTGAAACATGACCACCGCCATGAAGACGGGAAACCCGATGCCGTTACCATGTATGGCGGTACAACATCCGACCCCGGCACGGATTCCGAGCAATCGTTCCCCGTTGATCAGTTTTCAAAAGATATGTTTATGCGGGAAGGCCTGGACGTCTCCGTCACCAATATTTGGGCATTGAACTTGGACGGCAATAAAAGCTTCACTTACGCGCTAAAGCGCAACAACCGGGACTTTCGCGCCAAATTCGATCTGACAAATCCGGTCGACACGCCCCCGCCCGCTTGGGGACAAGACTAGATTATTCCGGGTGGGCAAACAAACCCCGGCTCTAAGATCGCAGAACATTTAAAATCAGCGCGCAATTCCGCTTGCCAAATGGAGCGAATGCAATACATAGCCCCTCATGTCTGTCGAACAGTCCAAAATTCGCAATTTTTCCATCGTGGCTCATATCGATCACGGTAAGTCGACGCTGGCGGACCGCCTGATTCATTTCACCGGCGGTTTGAGTGATCGCGAGATGTCCGAGCAAGTGCTCGACAATATGGATATCGAAAAAGAACGCGGCATTACCATCAAAGCCCAGACCGTCCGTCTCGACTATACGGCCAAAGACGGTGAGACCTATTTGCTGAACTTGATGGATACGCCGGGACATGTTGATTTTGCCTATGAAGTTTCCCGCAGCCTGTCAGCATGCGAGGGGTCAATTTTAGTTGTGGACGCCTCTCAAGGCGTGGAAGCCCAGACCCTGGCCAATGTTTACCAGGCTATTGACCATGACCACGAAATCGTGCCCGTTTTAAATAAAATTGATCTTCCCGCAGCCGATCCTGATCGGGTCAAACTACAGATCGAAGACGTCATTGGCATAGATGCTTCGGGCGCTATTGAATGCTCGGCGAAATCAGGCATCGGCATTGAAGAGGTTCTGGAAGCTATTGTAACCGAACTGCCGGCGCCTGAATTTGGAGACCCAAATGCGCCGCTGAAAGCCATGCTGATCGATGCTTGGTATGACACGTATATGGGCGTCGTTGTGCTGTTCCGCGTCATGGAAGGTACGGTCAAAAAAGCCATGCGCATTCGCACGATGAATACCGGCGCCAGCTATACGGTGGACAAGGTGGGGTGTTTCAGGCCCAAGCCCCAAGATCTCAAAGAAATAGGACCCGGCGAAGTCGGCTTCTTGACTGCCTCCATCAAAGAGGTCGCCGATGCTGCCGTGGGCGATACCATTACGGAAGATAAGCGCCCGACTGAAACGCCGCTCGACGGATTTAAACCGGCGCAGCCCGTTGTCTTTTGCGGAATTTTCCCGGTAGACGCCGCAGATTTTGAAGATTTGCGCGCGGCTATGGGTCGTCTGCGTCTTAACGATGCCAGTTTCTCATTTGAAATGGAAACCTCAGCCGCGCTCGGTTTTGGATTTCGCTGCGGCTTTTTAGGACTGCTGCATTTGGAAATTATCCAAGAACGGCTTGAGCGCGAATTTAACCTGGATTTGATAACCACCGCCCCGTCCGTGGTCTATACGTTGGTTCTCAAAAAAGGCGAGCCAATGCTCTTGCATAACCCGGCAGATATGCCGGACGTTATGGCCATTGAGCACATCGAAGAACCTTGGATCAAAGCAACGATAATGACGCCTGATGAATATCTTGGCGGGATTTTAAAACTTTGTCAGGATCGGCGCGGCGTGCAAACGGCCCTGACCTATGTGGGCTCCCGTGCTATGGTCGAATATGAACTGCCGCTCAATGAAGTTGTGTTTGATTTTTATGATCGGCTGAAATCCGTCTCTAAGGGCTATGCCAGTTTCGACTACCAAGCCATCGATAAACGCGAAGGCGATCTGGTTAAAATGAGTATCCTAGTGAACGGCGATCCCGTCGACGCGCTTTCCATGTTGGTGCACCGCTCCCGGGCCGAGAGCCGCGGACGTCAAATGTGTGAACGGCTGAAAGATCTGATCCCGCGCCACTTGTTCAAGATTCCGATCCAGGCGGCTCTTGGCGGCAAGGTCATTGCCCGCGAAACCATTGCGGCCATGCGCAAAGACGTGACGGCTAAATGTTACGGCGGTGACGCCTCCCGTAAACGTAAGCTGTTGGACAAGCAGAAAAAGGGTAAGAAGAAAATGCGCCAATTCGGCAAAGTCGAAATTCCGCAAGCTGCTTTTATTGCCGCCCTTAAAATGGATGACGGTTAGGCTTTCAGGTCTCAAACAAGCTCCAGCCGCCTTTGCCTGTAACTTTGCGCAAAATAACATAAAGCAACAATCCGATAGGCCCGAGCATGAACGTAAAAAACAGGCACGGAACTAAAAGCAGATGGGAAAAGCCTCGGCGCTGAGCATCCCTTGCCTCCCAAGCACCGACAAACAGATCAAACACCAAATAATGGGTCCAACCGATCAGAATACCGACATCTGAGGAAAACAAGGTGCGAACACCTTCAATTGTTGAAAAACTTCCGCCCTCTGCGCCGTGTCCCGTATAGGCCAAAATCATCCCGATTAAATAGACCACACCCAGAAATAATGGGTAGAGCATGGAATGAATGAGTTTTTTAGTAACTGCCGCGTTGGGAACAAAGGCCAATAATATCCAAGCCGGGAAGACCGATAAATTGACAATCTTAAACCAAAGATCAAAATTCATTATTTATTTCCCCTATGTCCGTGATTTGCTAATTGAACCTAACACACAATTTGAAGAGCTGCACGATGAAACCGGAACTCGAAACCAAGGGCGAATTTAAAGATTGGCTATATTGGCCGCAGGAGGCTTTTGAGTTTGGAGCAGCCGGCCCGTTTTACTACAAGAAAATCGGCGATGAATATGTCAGCCGTTTTCGGGCAGAGAAAAAACATTTAAACGGCGGCGGAACCGTTCACGGCGGATGCCTGATGACATTTGGCGATTTTGCGCTCTTCGCGATCGCCGCAGATTACATAGAATATTACGGTGTCACCGTTGCCTTCACCAGTGAATTTCTTTCCGCTCCGACCGAAGGCCAGCTTATTGAGGCGCGCGGCGAAGTTTTGAAAGCCGGACGGTCTATAATTTTTGTTCGCGGATTAATTACGGCGGACGGCGAACCGGCACTGAACTTTTCGGGCACGATTAAAAAGCTCAGACCTCCGAGTTGATA
>CALJNJ010000128.1 GCA_937981945.1 uncultured Caulobacterales bacterium
TCCATGTCGCCGCCATTGGCACCGATGATCAGAGCCGCAACGCCTGTGGCATGCGGAGCCGCCATACTGGTACCGGCATTCCAGCTCCATGAACCACCCGGGGCTGTGCTGAGGACCATGTCATAGACGTAACACGGTCGGAAAGTTACGACATATCCCTGACAAGGCGCCGCGCCAAAATCAAAGAAGACGTCAAAATCACCACCCGGCGCTGCCAGATCAATGCCGTTCTTGCCATATGTGGAGTAAGACGCGAGCTCATCCAAATTTGTTCCGGCATCGACACCCCAAAGGTAAGGGGCGGTCGCGGAAATTGAGATGGCGTGGTTAGCACCGCCCGGCAGAGTAAGCGTGCTGCGGTCGAAATTTGTATGTCGTCCGTCATTACCCGCTGACGCGATCAATGTTGTGTTGTTTTTGTTCATATAGCCGGTGATGCGGTTATAACCAACAACCAATTCCTGGCAGTCTTTGGCCGGAAATTTCGTCTCGCCAAAGGTACAATTGCGCGGAATACCGCCCGTAATTCCCAAGCTCATATTCACAACATCGGCGTCAATATCCGTCGCGTAAATCATAGATTGCCAAATCCAAGATGTGGCGCCGCTGCCTGTAGCGGCGGACAGGCCTTTGATGGAAACAATCTCGGCCTCGGGCGCGATGCCGATCACGCCAAACCCGTTATCGGCGGCGGCGATGGTTCCCGATACGTGAGTTCCGTGGCTGCCGGCAGGAGCGTTATACAGCTCACCCGGCACAAAAGACGTGCTCAGCGCTGTGTTTAAATTTGGCGCCAAATCAGGGTGGCTCGAATCGATACCCGTATCAATGACCGCAACGCGGACACCATTGCCGCGGAAACCTGCTTCCCAGGCATCGGTCGCTTGAACGGCCGTATGACCCCATTGCAGGTCAAATAGGAAATCATCATCTCCGGTAAAAGGCGGGCTTATCGCTGCAGTTGACGCGTCAAACGGAATTGAATCGCGCGGGTCGATTATGCTCGACTCCAGGTCGGCAAAGGCCGACCGAACACCCGAAACACCCTTAACGGAATTTCTGAAATCAGGATCATCGCTGGAGACCACGATCATGCCCACTTGCGGCAGTTCGGCTGTAATTTCTGCGCCTAAGGCTTCGACTTCAGCTCTCATTGTGTCGGAAAATGAATTTCCGTTTGCCATAACGACAAAGTCACCGGCAACAGCCGGCATGGCCATTGCGACCGCTGAAAGTGCTGATAATATTAATTTGGATTTTAGCTGCATGATAATGCGTCCCTCTTTTTTGTTTTTGTTACTTAATACTATAGAGGTCGTATATTTCGCTCGGTAAAAAAAGTTTTTTCACCGATCAGAAGAGAAAAAATTTTCCAAACCGCTTGTTTATTGAACGCCGCATTGGATTCTCTTACCACTTGGCAAAAAAAAAGAGGCCCGAAGGCCTCTTTCAATTCGATTTGGTGTCAAACTTTAGTTTGAGCAAACAGTGTAAGATCCGTCCGGACCTGCAACAGTTCCGCCGTTTGAGCATCCGCCCAGCAGAACAACACCGGCTACGTGCGGTGCTGCCATGGACGTCCCGGAAATGGTGTTATATCCACCGCTCTTCCAAGTTGACTTAATAGCTGAACCCGGAGCAATCCAATCAACCGGAGGCTGGTTCCAGTTAGAGAAGCTCGAGAACGTGTTGCTTGAAGTCATAGATGCAACTGTCAGAATATTCGGACCGTTTGCACTACCCGGAGATACATTATTTGTATCCTGGCTTTCATTACCGGCAGCAACCGTAAATACGACGCCTTGGTTGGAAGCTGCGATCACAGCATCGTTCAATGCTTGTGAGAAACCGCCGCCCAAACTCATATTGGCAACTGTACAATTGGTTGAGGCTACGTGCTCAACACCGGCGATGACGCCTGAGTTAGAACCCGAACCTCTGGCACCGAGAACTTTAATCGGCACAACGGTAGCACCGGCAGCAACGCCGATAACGCCTTCACTATTGTCGATAGCAGCAATTGTGCCTGCAACGTGAGTCCCGTGACCGTTTCCGTCGTCCATTCCGGCATCTTTACCTTTAGTGAAGGCAGAGAAACCCTGTGAAGCATCAACGTTTAGATCAGGGTGATCCAGATCGATGCCTGTGTCGATAACACAAGCGACACCGTTAGACGCAACGCCGCCATTTACGCGGTCGATTCCCCAAGGTGTTTCCTGAGGGGGAGGTGTTGTGTCACCGCCTCCGCCGCCGGGACCTTTCCCCGGAGGACGCGGCATAGCGCGCATAATGCTGTCAGCTTCATAGTAAGCGATGTTTGGATTACGAGCCGCTAATTTTTCAGCAGCCGTTGCAGACATTTTTGCAGAAAATCCGCGAAGTGTCTTAGTATAGGTATGACCGATTTGGCCACCTGCGCGGTTAACCGCTTGGTTCGCCAGTCCCGGAGCTTGAGCTGCAGGCACAGAATCGTCAAAGACGAAAATCCAGCTTTCCTGAGCTTGAGCAGAGGCCGACATAGCGCCTGTCAGGGCGATACCGGTTCCAAGGAGTGCGAGTTTTTTGAGAATTGTCATGCTTTTAATTCCTCCCAATTTGAGCAAAAGACCGCTCTTGATTAGAGAGAGTTTTATGAATGTCAATTGAACTCCTCAGACTGCGGTTAAATTTTTCTCAATTTGATTCAATTTGAGCAAAAAATGCCTTAACCACCCACAATTACAAGTTAAGGCGGTCTAAAATTATGCAATTTTGTGCATATGACGTGCGCGTCAATCGCTTAAGAATCACAATTATTGGCGATGAATCAGCGACAAAGCTGTGAGTAATTTATCCCGATCGGCCGTAAAACCACTGCGGACCCACAGCTCTTTTAAGGCTCTGAGTATTTTACCCATTTCAGGTCCGTCTTTTACGCCGGCTTTTTTAAGGTCCCGCCCCTGCAGAGGAAATATGGGAACGTCCCAGTTTCGGGCAAACCGGGCCTTTTTGGCCCAGGCTTTGGCCAATATGGGGTCTTCTTCGCCTGCCGCCCTAATCATCAAACGATCATAGGCCGTAGCGGGGGTGGACGCATACAGCCCCTGCAGAAATTTACGCTCATCCATGTTCAGGGTGAAAGGCACTTGATTGCCCGCCCAGGATAAAAGCCTGGATTTTTCCGCGCTTGATATTTTCAGGCGTTTTGCCAGTCCGGCCAAGGCCAATTCATCACGGGCGGACATAGACATTAAGCGCAGCTGCGGATCGGGCGCCAACCCTTCACGGCGCTCAAGCGCTATCATTAGAGACAGACCTTCAGCATTGGAGGCTTCGGGCAAGATTAGATTGAGAACATCATTGGTCAGCATAATGCGAACGGCGCGCGACGGATCCGGGGCCGATAAAAGCTTTTTGAGCTCCGACCAAATACGC
>CALJNJ010000129.1 GCA_937981945.1 uncultured Caulobacterales bacterium
CGACGAAGATTATGAGCAAAACAAAGTAGCCGATCTTTCGCGCACGGTGACAGCGGACAAGCCTGACATGGCTGTCGCGCTTACAAATGCCCGCATTATCACAATGTCAGATGATGATGGCGGTGTTATCGAAAACGGCACGGTTGTTATTTATGGTGACCGCATTCAGGACATTGGCGATGACGTCGAAATTCCGGCCGGTATCGAAGTTTTGGATATGGAAGGCATGACAATCATTCCTGGCCTGATCGATGCCCATGCTCACGGACCGCAAGGTGTCGGTGATATGACGCCGGAGCAAAACTGGGAAGCTGTCGCGCATTTGGCGCTGGGTGTGACTACGATCTTTGATCCGTCGTCGAGAGCCGCCGCGATTTTCCCTGCCGCCGAAATGCAGCAAGCCGGAACATTGCTTTCGCCGCGCATCTTCTCAACCGGTGAAGTTATTTACGGCGCGAAAGCTCCGGGCTTCTTTGCGGCCATCAGCGATGCTGATGACGCCTCTGAGCACGTTACACGCCTAAACTCGCAAGGTGCACACGGTGTGAAAAACTATAATCAGCCGCGCAGAGAACAGCGACAGCAAGTGACCCACGCCGGACGCGAACAAAACATCTTGGTCGTACCCGAAGGCGGCTCACTTTATCACATGGACATGTCATTGGTCGCGGACGGTAATTCCTCGATTGAGCATAATATCCCCGTTGGCGAAATTTATGACGATGTGGTCCAGTTTATGGGCCAATCCGATACGGCTTATGTCCCGACCCTTGTTGTGACCTATGGCGGCGTCCGCGGCGAAAGCTATTACTACCAAAACAGCAATGTTTGGGAGCACCCTATCCTGTCCAAACATGTTCCGCCGCGTCAGTTGCAGGCCGATTCAGTTCGCCGCCAAATGGCACCTGAGGAAGATTACGCAGATGCCGCAGCCGCTGCCGTTGCCAAAAAGCTTCAGGACGCAGGCGTCCTCGTCACGATTGGCGCCCACGGTCAACGCGAAGGCCTGGCCTCGCATTGGGAAATGTGGTCCTTCGCCCGCGGCGGCATGGACCCGGTCGAAGCCTTACAAACAGCGACCGTAGATTCGGCCAAACATTTGGGCTTCATCGACGACATCGGAACGCTCGAAGAAGGCAAGCTGGCTGACCTGGTTATCCTAAACGAGAACCCGCTGGAGGACATCGGGCATACGGATGACATTGAAATGGTAATGCTGGGAGGCAGGCTCTATAATGCTGAAACCATGGATGAAATGATCACCGGTGATCGCAAACGTCTTCCCTATTGGTGGGAAGAATAGCGAGAGATAAATTGAAGAAGGCCTCCAAACGGAGGCCTTTTTTACAGCTCGGAGAGCAAGTCTGACAATCGCGCATTGACGATTGCAAATTTGGAAACGGTCCAGCCGCCTTTGCGGGCCATACCGGCGACGGTTTCTTCATAAGCTTTCATGCTCGGCACGCGGGCCTTCACCCATTCGGAAATTAACCCGTCGACATCTTTGGCCGAAGATTTGTTTCGAAACTTTGCGGCATCCACCGCAAATTTTGTTTGTGCCTTGAAAAAATCTTCCTGCAAATGTCGCATGGCCAATCGCTCCCAATGATCATCGGAATTTGCATTGATGAGAGCAGCTCTTATGCGGTCCATTCTAAAACGGCCGCCTATTTCATAGAACAGCTCGGCGGACCACGGAATGTCTTCACTGACTTTACCGGCCAATTCCATCACATCAAACCCTGAGGCGCGGGAGCGCAGAAGCGCGACGTCCGTTGCAAGGTCCTTTGAGATACCTAATTTGACGAAAGATTTGATCCGGCTTTCCGCTCGTTTTTGATCATAAGGCGACAACAGCTTGAGCCAGCGGCTGTCCACCACGGAGGCCAGACCTGCCCGTTTTGCGATCCGTTTGGTAATATCGCCGGCTTCGCCGCGGCGGACCAACCAAGCCATGACGCGCATCATCACTTTGGCGATTTCCTGATGGAGCTCAGTCTGAGCTCGGGCATTCACCTTATTATCGAGTTTGGCAATTTCGGATCTGAGGTCTTCAATATTGAGTGCCTCATAGGCCACTAAAAACGCTTTGGCGATATCGGCAACAGACCCTTGGGTCTGCTCTTCCTGACGCATAATGCATAATGGTCCGCATACATCGACCATCTTATTGACCAAGCGCGATGTAATAATCTCCCGGCGCAAACGATGGCCCTTCATAGCCTTATCGAATTTGTGCAATTTGTTCGGGAAGTAAGCTTTCAGAATTTTTTGAGTATACGGATCGTCGGCCACATCTGTTTCAATCAGATCATCAAAGAGAACGTTTTTCGAATAGGCCATAATGACCGCGATCTCAGGACGGGTCAGTCCCTTTTTCTGACCGGCTAAAGTTTGCATGGCTTCTTTGGATGGTAATCCTTCGACGACACGGTCCAAAAGACCGCGTTTTTCCAAACTGACCATGAAGCGTTCATAGGCATTAAGATCAATCGGAGCGCGGAGCTCTGCCAGAGATAATGCGCCGGTTTGATCGTAATTGTGCTGAAGCACAAGGTCGGCCACATTATCCGTCATATCTTCGAGCAATTTATTGCGGTCTTTTGCTTTCAGGGCTTTGCCCTTTATGGCGCCCCGCAGCAAAATCTTGATATTGACTTCATTATCTGAGCTGTCCACGCCCGCTGAATTGTCGATGGCGTCTGTATTTAAACGTCCGCCTCGCCTCGCAAATTCAATACGGCCGGCTTGAGTCATGCCTAAATTGGCACCTTCACCAATAACGGAGGCTTTAAGCTGTGTGGCGTCCACACGTAAGCCGTCATTGGCTTTATCGCCCACATCTGAATGGCTTTCAGAGGATGATTTGACATAGGTTCCGATGCCGCCAAACCAAAGCAATTCGGTTTCGGATTTAAGAAGAGCATGGATCAATTCATCAGGCGTTACACTGTCCTTGGACAGGCCTGACATAGCTTTCATCTCGTCTGTCAAATCAATAGATTTTTCTGCTCGGGAGAAAACACCGCCGCCTTTGGAGATCAGTGTCTTATTGTAATCCTGCCATGTCGAGCGGGGCAATTTGAACATACGCTCCCGCTCTTTGAATGATTTTGCCATATCCGGATTGGGGTCGATAAAGATATCGAGATGATTAAACGCTGCTAAGAGTTTGATTTTCTTAGATAACAGCATTCCGTTACCGAAGACGTCGCCGGACATATCGCCCACACCGATGACAGAAAACTCTTCTGTTTGAATGTCCTTATTCATTTCGCGGAAGTGACGTTTAACAGCCTCCCAACCGCCGCGCGCGGTTATGCCCATGACCTTGTGATCATAGCCGGCCGAACCCCCGGAAGCGAAAGCATCATCGAGCCAAAAATCATAATCCCCTGAAATTCCGTTGGCGATGTCAGAGAATGTCGCTGTCCCTTTATCCGCTGCGACGACCAGATACGGATCAGGCGGATCGTGACAAATCACGTCTTTGGGCGAGACCGTCCCCTTACCGCTGTAAGTATCAGTAATATCCAAACATCCTGAAATAAAAGTCTTATAAGCTGCAATGCCTTCGGCCAGCCATTCATCTCTGGTGCCGCCTTTGGGCAATTGTTTTGGGAAAAACCCGCCTTTTGAGCCAACGGGGACGATCACGGCATTCTTCACTTGTTGGGCTTTGACCAAACCGAGAACTTCCGTGCGAAAATCATCCCGGCGATCTGACCAGCGCAAACCACCGCGGGCGACAGCGCCGAAGCGCAAATGTACGGCTTCTACCTTGGGCGAGCTGACATAAATCTCACGATAGGGTTTCGGCGCCGGCAAATTTTCAATCGACCGACTGTCAAACTTCATGGAAATATAGGGTTTAACAGCGCCGCCCTCGCCCTGTTGATAATAATTGGTTCGCAGAGCATGTTTGGCGGCCTCCGCCAAGCGCCTGATCACCCTGTCGTGCTCAAGAGATCTGACCTCATTGAGGCCGGACGCGATCGCTACTGATATCTTCCCCGCGGCCGTCTTACGCTGCGACATGTTTTTGAACATGGCCGGGTCAAACTTGGCATGCAGCAAATCCAGCAACAGACCCGTCAGTTTGGGATAAGATTCCAGCGCTTCGATTTGGGTCGCTTCCGAAGGATCCATTCCGCTTTGGCGCCGATAACGCGCCAATAATCTGACCCAAGCAATGTCCCGCCAATTGGCGCCCAGCGGCAGGATCAAACGGTTAAATCCGTCATCTTCATTTCGGCCTGAGCGCGTTGCCAGGAAAGCCGCTTCAAACACTTCAGCGGAAGCTTCAGGGTCTTCAATCGCAAACGGCACCTCGATTTCATAATCATGCACCCAAACAGACGGCGCAGATTTACGGCGCATTTCATAGCCGGTCTCTTGAATGACGTGGCATGAAAAATTTGTGAAAACCGGAATGGCTGATGAGGGCTCAACTCTTTGTCCCAAACTGAATATTTTGGCTTTGAAACAACGCCCGCCGACGTCAGCGGGCTTATAAACTTTAGCCGCAATGGTATTTTGATCTGACAGGGTTTCCGCAATCAGAATATCCGCTAAAGCCTGTTTGGCGGTAAAAGCGTTTTGGTAAGCAACTGAAAAGGCCTGATTGTAGTGACCCAAATCGTCGACGGTTTGATCAGTCCGGTCCTCGGCCATCATGACGACGCTATCAAACCAAGGCTGGGCAATTTCAGCGACGCGGTCTTCCAAGGCTTTCAGATCCGGTTTCAAACCTTCATCCGGATTCATCCCAATGATAAAATGAACTCTGGCCATAGGGGCATCGCTATATTGCGGATAAAAGGCGGATATCCGTCCGCCAAAGGCGTCTTTCAAAGCTTCGCCTATTCGGACCCGAACCCGGGTATTATAATGCTCAGGCGGCACATAAACGAGGATTGACGCGAAACGGTCAAACGGATCGCGGCGGACAAATATCCGCGCTCGCGGACGATCAAAACCCTGCGCAATGCCGGTTGATATCTTTAAAAGTTCGTCTTCTTCGATCTGGAATAATTCATCACGGGGATAGGTCGATAAAACGTAATCCAGACGTTTTGCATTGTGACCTCCGGGGGCATGCCCTGCCCGTTCCTGCACCCGCATAACTTTGCGGCGAATAAGCGGCACATATTGGGGTGATCTGCTGTAGGCGTCGGCTGTGAACAGACCGACAAACCTGGTTTCTCCGGTGACGTCGCCTGCCCAATCATAGTGTTTGACCGAGACATAATCCATCCGCACACGCCGGTGAACCCGCGTAAACACATTGGATTTGGCGACGGTAACCGGCGGTGAGCTCTTGATAAATGACTTAACGTTCCCCGCAATCACGGTCGGTTCGGAACTTTGTCTTAAAACCGTAACATCTGAATCCCGCAACAGCCCCAATTGACCCTTTTGATCGACAATTGGATTAGCATAATCCGGACTCGTCCCGCCTTTAACAAAGCTGTATTGGCGCGCGCCTAAAAGAACAAAGTTACCGGATGCAATCCACTCCAGAAACTCTATCCCTTCTATCGTGTCCGGGTCTTGGTCCCGGCCGGGAAGGTTTTTGAGCTCATTTGAAACTTCCTGAACTTTTTTGATCAAACCTTTGAAGTCTTTATTGATTGTCTGAACTTCGGCCAAGGTCGCTTTCAGCTCGGCCAGCAAAGCTCTCTCGGTCGCGCGGCTGATTGGCGAGGTAACGACCAAAATCATGGACTCCGAGACGGCTGTACCTTCAGCGACCCATTTTCCCGTTTTGTCGCGAAATCCGTTGACGATCGGGTGAAATAATCCCGTAACATCGACGCCGAATGACGAAATCGCGGCAACCACAGAATCCACCAAAAATGATTTATCATCGAGGACGATTTGAATGACATTCCCTGCCCGCACATCAGCTTTGGGGACAACTTTGGAAACCTTATCAATGGCAATCAGCGTCTTCCCAATTTTTCGGGTTTCACCGAACATCCAAAATGCCCTGGCCAGCTCGACCAAATCTTTCGCGTTGAAATCCGTGAAATCACTTTGCGAAGCGTCCCGATAAAACTCTTTCAGGTAATTGCGCGCGCCGGCCTCAAATCCGCGATCAGCAGCATTGGTAAAATCATCAACCTTACCGGCCGCCTTTAAAAAGGTGCTCTCTGAAAATTGCATAATGCTCATTTCTTCCTCCCTGCCCCTATTTTTATCAACCGGCGGCGTCAATCCGCCGGCGGGCCAATCTGTCGGCTATAACACTTGTGGCCTGACCTTCGTTTTCGGACAATTCAAATATTTCGTCCAAGGTTGTTGCCAGCCCGTCCAGCTTACCATCAACCCATTTCGGATCGTAGTGACCGGAAAGCTCTGCCGCGACATTGATAATACCGCCGCCGTTTATAACATAATCCGGGCAATAAAGAATGCCGCGTTTTTTAAGCTCTGCACCCATTTGCGGCTCAGCCAATTGGTTATTGGCAGCTCCGCCGATAATTTTGGCCTTAATTTCAGGCAGGCTCTCGGCATTGAT
>CALJNJ010000130.1 GCA_937981945.1 uncultured Caulobacterales bacterium
GGGTTACGAGATCATTCAAAGTCTTGATTGCAATAATTGGCAAAATTTGAACAGCAATTTCACCGTTTTTGCCTCTCGGTACCGCCGCAATCGCTTGCTCAAAGCCCAGTTTGGCGGCCTCTTTCAGCCGGGCATCGCTACGGCTCACAGGTCTCACATCTCCTGACAAGCTGATCTCGCCGAAAACAACGGCGTCTGACGGCAAGGGAATATCCAGGACAGACGACGTCAATGCGGCGGCGACCGCCACATCGGCAGCCGGCTCGTGAATGCGAAAACCGCCGGCGACATTTAAATAAACATCTTTTCCGGCAAAGCTAATTCCGCAGCGCGCTTCCAAAACGGCGAGAACCATGGCCAAACGGCCACTATCCCATCCGACAACGGCGCGGCGCGGCGTCCCGAAAGCCGCCGGGGCCACTAAAGCCTGAATCTCCGTCAGTACCGGCCGTGTGCCTTCCAGACCGGCAAAAACAGCCGCGCCGCAGGCTGTATCCCCGCGTCCGTCCAAAAACAAAGCCGACGGATTGGTGACTTCCGCCAGGCCGCCCTCGCCCATTTCAAACACGCCGATTTCGTCCGTTGGGCCGAAGCGATTCTTATGGGCCCGCAAAATTCGAAATTGGTGCGATTTCTCGCCTTCAAAATACAAAACCGCATCCACCATATGCTCAACCACTCGCGGACCGGCGATTTGCCCGTCCTTGGTCACATGGCCAACTAAAATCACGCAGGCGCCTGTCTTCTTGGCAAATCGGGTTAATTCCTGAGCGCAGGCTCTGACCTGGGCAACAGTACCGGGCGCGGCGCCTAACTGATCCGTCCATAGTGTTTGAATGGAGTCGATGACGACGATATCCGGCCGCTTTTCCATCAAGCCATCCAATATAGGCCCCAGTGAGGTTTCGGCGGCCAGAGCAACGGGATTGTCCGACAAGCCCAAACGCCTCGCTCGCCTTTGGACCTGACCAATAGATTCTTCGCCCGAGATATAAACCGTATTGAGGCCGCGCGCGGCTAATTTTGCCGTTGATTGCAACAACAAGGTCGACTTCCCGATACCGGGATCACCGCCAACCAAAAGCGCCGATCCGGTGACCAGGCCGCCGCCTGTCACCCGATCAAATTCCGAAATCCCCGTTGCCATGCGCGGAAGTTCAGCCTCCGTTCCCCCTAAATCGGCAAATTCCGTAGATCTTCCCCGTTTACGCCGGCTTGGTGTTTTCACCATTTGCCCGATTGTTTCCTCAACCAGGCTGTTCCATTGACCGCAATCATCGCAGCGACCGGCCCACTTTCCATGAACGGTTCCGCAGCTTTGACAAACAAAATGTGATGTTGGCTTCGGCATAAAGTCTCCAAAATAGGAGCTTTGTTTAATCCGGTTTCATTTTTGGGTCAATATTTTGTTCTATATTTGTTCTTTTGCAATTTTACCATTTCGAAACCCTAATCCTTAGCCGGGGTTTTACCAATCTTGGGTAGGATTTGGAAAGGTTACCAAAACCATAATGAAAAAAGGTGTCTGACGTGGGGCAATTACAGAAACGGAAATTTCGAGGGCCGATCAACGCGTTTCGCCGAGACGAAACGGGCGGAACCTCGGTGATTTTCGCCATAACCGTCCCTGCTCTCATTGGCGGCATCGTGCTGATGACCGAAGTCGGCATGTGGCGCATGAACAAGTCCAATCTGCAGGCAACGGCCGATATGGCCGCCATCGCCGGCGCCCATCAATATATGCGGGCGCAGAGCAAGCCTGATTCTAAAATCGCGGCCTATGCGGATGCTCTTGATAATTATTACGATCCCAATGCGGGCGCGATCGTCACCTATATTCCGCCCATCACCGGCAGTTTTACCGGTCAGGAAGCGGTTCAAGTCACAATAGAACAAGAAATTCCCACCTACATGTCAGATATGTTCATGCGGGAGCCGGTCATCGCCAAAGTAACAGCGGTGGCCAAAATCGGGGGGGAAAGCGTGGAGGCCTGCGTCCTGTCATTAGCGGGGAGCGGCACGGGTATAAGTATCGGGGGCTCGGTAGACGTGTCTACGGACGGATGCAGCCTCCACGCAAATTCCACATCAGACCCGGCTTTTCGAATTTGGGGCGCCGCCGAAGTCACGGCAGCCTGTGTTTCCGCAGCCGGCGAAATGGATGTAACGGGGTCAAAGCCCAAAACGTTTACGGATTGTCCGTATCCGCTCTCCGGCCGAAACCAAGTAGACGATCCTTACGAGGATTTGGACGTTCCGGAAGATATTGATGATGAAACCTGCCAATCGCCCACCACAACGGGGAACGGCAATAATGCCACAATGAGCTTCCCGGATGCAGCCGGCGGAATTGTCAGAATTTGCGACAACCGGATCAACGTCCGCAATAATATAGAGCTTGAGCCCGGAACTTATGTTTTTGACGGAACCGAACTTCAATTCGGCAATGGCGGCTTTATTACCGGGGACGATGTCACTCTGATTTTTATGAATGACGCGGAGATGTCCAATATTAACGGCGGCAACGGTTTTGATATAGCAGCGCCCAATAGCGGCGATTACGCCGGCATCGCCATTTATGCAGACCGGGACACAATGGATCCGGCCGAATGGCGTTTTAACGGAAATGCTGACATGAGTATTTACGGCGCGATTTATTTGCCGACGCTCGACATTGATTATGTCGGCGGCGCCGGCACAAATGCGACGGCCTGCACGCAATTAGTGGCTAACCGTGTCAGTTTTAACGGCAATTCAGGGTTTCAAAATAATTGCGAAACAGCTGGGACATCGAGCATTCCGGGGCCGGGCGCGTCGCTCGTAGTATTGGTGGAATAATGCGACATCTATTTCAAAAATTCCGGCGCCAAGAAGACGGTGCGATTGCCGTCGAAACGGCTATCGTGACCCCTATTCTGATATTGGCGCTTCTCCCTGCCGTCGATCTGGGCCTGCACATCTATACCATGCAAAAAATGAACAAGGCCACGGATAGCGGCGTTGAATATTTGGTAAATGGCGGGCGCGACGAAGCCATTTTGCGCAATATCGTTCAGGATTCTTTCGGCTCTTACATTTCCCAGCAAGAATTGGTTGTTCAGGCCTGGTGCGGCTGCATATCAGCCGGCAGCGGCGACGGTGACGGTGACGAAGTCGGCAATGAACCTGACGGCTATGCGGGGTTTTACGTCAAAACAGCAACACAACTCGCAGAAGACATGTGTCCGGCCGGCTGCGATAGCGGCTCTGAAGTTACGGAGCTTGTTAATGTGTCCCTGTCTCGGGACGTTGATGGCGTATTACGGTCCCGTTATTTGACAGCGCAGCTGCAAACGCGGGTGAAGTAATGCGGTTTCTAACGCGAAAATTCGGGAAATTTCTTAAAAACCGCGACGGCGTCACAGCCGTCGAAGCGGCATTGTGCTTTCCCATCATCTTGATGTTGGTGTTCGCCATCTTTCAATATGCCATCTTCTTTAACGGCGCGACTGAGATGAATAAGAAATTCAGAGACGCTTCCCGCCAAGTTAAATTAATGAACAGTCCGTCCACGTCAGAGCTGGAAACCCTCTTTGCGGCGCAAATTGATCCGGACGATCAAGATCGGGTGACTTTAAACGTTTCCAGAGTAGACAGATATGGTGAGAGCTTTGCCAGTGTGGACATGACTTATACATATGCCATTGAAATTCCCATGCTCAATCCCTTTGAATTGACATCATCTTATCAAAATTTGGTCTTACTCTCCGAAGACCTCTAAAAACCTGAATTTACCAAATTTTTACAATTCGGCGACCCGTTTTAAAACAAAACGGGCGGTTTAATCCTGCGTTAACTTTGCCTTCGAAAGAGCTGTTAACACTGCCCCGCGGTTTCACTTGAACTCTCACACTTTTTCTGTCTTTGGCAGGGTCGGGATTAACACAAATGCGTGGGGGACAACTTATGCATACTCTTATAAAAAAGCTCGCTTTAACTGCGGGCACTATCGCCATGACAACTGCCGCTTCCGTCGGAGCACACGCCCAAACAGTTGATGGTGACATTGTACCAAACAGTTGGATTTTCGTTATGCAGGCTGATGTGGATGCCGGCGCAATGGAAAGCGCTGTTTCACGCGACATCCGCAAAGCCAAAGGTAAACTCAAGCATGTTTACAAATTTGGTATGAAAGGTTTCTCAGCTGAAATGACAGCGCAGGATGCCAAGAAATTCGCCAATGAAGTTGAAGGTGTCGCTTATGTGGTACCAAACAGCTATGTAGAAATCATGGGTGCACCTGCCGGAAAAGGAAAAAAGCCGCCGACAACAGGCGAGCAAACAATGCCTTGGGGCGTTGCCCGCGTGAACGGCGGATCCTTTAAAGGAAATGCGATGGCTTGGGTTGTCGACACAGGCGTCGACTCCCGTCACCCGGATCTTCGGGTCCATAAAGGTAAAAGCACATCAATCATTGATAACTCCCGCGGTCTTACCGACGGTCAGGGTCACGGCACACACGTTGCCGGTATTATCGGTGCACGCGACAACGACTTCGGTGTTGTCGGTGTCGCTCCGGGAGTAACCATTGCCAGCGTCAAAGTCTTGGACGATGACGGCAAAGGCACGGTCGATAATATTA
Organism: uncultured Caulobacterales bacterium; assembly: GCA_937981945.1. GTDB lineage: Bacteria > Pseudomonadota > Alphaproteobacteria > Caulobacterales > Maricaulaceae > JACOMS01. Next base: position 4,622 of record CALJNJ010000130.1, read on the forward strand.
TCGCCGGATTGGATTATGCAGCGTCTAAAGCGCGCAGCAATGACGTTATCAACCTGTCGCTTGGCGGCGGTTATAGTAAAGCCTTGAACGATGCGGTATTACGCGCTTCGCAAACAGCAACAGTTGTTGTAGCGGCCGGTAATTATCGCCGTCACGCCAAGGACTTTTCACCGGCCAGTACTGCCGGCGACAATGTGATGACCGTATCTGCCTTCGGTGAAGGCGATGTGTTCTCAATATCGTCAAATTACGGAAATCCGCCAATCGATTGTTCAGCTCCGGGTGTGAATGTTCTCTCCACACTTCCGGGCGGCCAATATGGCGAGTTTACAGGTACCTCAATGGCTGCCCCTCATGTGGCCGGCATGGTGCTTAAGGGGAATGTCAGCGTCGACGGTTCGGTCAATAATGACCCCGATGGCGACCCCGATCCGATTTGTGTGTTTTAAACATCGGATAAAATGACACTCATATACCCCAACTTTGGCCCGCCCTCACCGGCGGGCCTTTTTTATGTCAAACCCATTACCAATCCTTCATCTGAGCAGCATGTTTGGGGATTGCCCGGGCGGAACTCCGTCTCTATGTTCCTCGCCATAACCGGGAGAGATGTTCATGACTTTTAATTTTA
>CALJNJ010000131.1 GCA_937981945.1 uncultured Caulobacterales bacterium
CTGACTGGCCAACAAAACACCTTGTGTCGGGACGGCGGCGCGGTGGTCCGTGCGGACCGTAACCATGGGCGTGATTAAATCGCCGAATGTCAGCGGGTTTTTGGCCATCATCTTTTTGGGATCCGGGAAAGAATATGTGGCGAAATCCACGGTCACAACACTTGGCAGGCTTTCGGCCTGGGTGATCGGCTCCGAAGTTAATTTACCATCGGGTCCCAGCTTAACTTCATGAGGGGACAGTAAAACCGTATGGTCCGGCATGCGGGAAACTAATTCTTTGTAGAGGGACAGCGCGAAATAATTGGATTTGACGATTGTGCTGTCGACAATGTTCTCAGCTTCGACCGAGTCCATAGTGCCCGCTGAGACGCGGCCGCCAATGGCTGAATCCATATAGGCTTTGCGGAATTTGTCTTTGGCGGCGCTTTCAACAACGGCCGGGTAACGGACAACAGCCAGAAGGCTTCCGTCAGGCACTTGCGTTTTTAATTGCTGCGTTGGCGCGGACGTCATCAAGGATGACTGCTTCTTACCTGTCGCCGTTGACGCGCAGGCTGTTGTCAGCATGGCGGTTGACAGTAAAGCGACTTTAAAAAGACGGGTTTTCACGGGCTGGCCCCTTTCTCTAAACTTACCTGTTCATAATAATTACGACTTTATGAACGACTCCTGAGTTTTCATGGCCTAAAAATTACAAAAAATACAGATTGACTCTGCAGTTTTTGCTGCTAAAAGCCGCCTTAATGTATTAACATGCTAACACACTATGTCAAACGAAGATAAAAATATCAATGGCTTAGCCGAAGCCCTGACCGAGCTAAAGACGACGGAAGAGGTTCGCCGATTTCTGGTCGACCTCTGTACACCGGCTGAATTGCGGGCCCTTTCGGAGCGTTGGCATGTGGCCTGTCTGCTGGACGGAACGGACTTATCCTATCGGGATATTTCCGCGCAAACGGGTGTTTCAACCACAACGATAGGCCGGGTGGCCCGATTCCTCAAAGATGAGCCTCATCAGGGCTACCGCATCGTATTGGACCGAATCCAAGGACATTAAAATGACCGAACAAAGACTTAGAATCGCCCTTCAGAAAAAAGGGCGGCTCGCCGATGACAGTTATGCTCTGCTCAAGAAATGCGGGCTCAGATTTGCCATTCGCGGCGGCGGATTGCTGGCGCGGGTGAAAAATATGCCCGTTGACCTGCTTTTGGTGCGCGATGACGATATTCCGTCCTTTGTGGCCAATGATGCGGCCGATATCGGCATTGTCGGTGAAAATGTCCTGGTGGAAGAGCAGCTCACGGCCAAAACCGGCCTTGATGCGGATATTCAAATGCGTCTGGGGTTTTCCCGCTGCAAGCTGTGCCTGGCCGCGTCGGAAACCGGCCCCATTCAAAAAGCCGCCGATCTTGAAGGAACCCGTATCGCCACCACTTATCCCGGCGTGCTCGGGCGTTTTCTGCAGGACAAGGGCATTAATGCCAAAGCCGTGGAGATGAAAGGTGCCGTGGAATTGGCGCCGTCCATCAATATTGCGGAAAGTATTTGCGATTTGGTATCCTCCGGCGCCACGCTCGAGGCCAATGGTTTGGCGGCTTTTGAAACCATTTTAGAATCGGAGGCCGTATTGATTAAATCCGGCCGCACGCTCAGCCCCGAAAAGCAGGATATTTACGACAAGCTCCTCAGCCGGATCGACGGCGTGATCAAATCCGCGGAAACAAAATATATCATGATGAACGCGCCAAAAGACAAAGTGGCGGCCATTACGGCCCTTTTGCCGGGCGCTGACGCGCCGACAATCGTTCCCTTGGCGGGCAATGATGATCTGGTGGCCCTGCAGGCGGTTTGTACCGAAAATATTTTCTGGGAAACACTGGAAGAATTAAAGGCGCTGGGCGCCCGCGCCGTTTTGGTTCTTCCCATTGAGAAGATGATGGCCTGATGGAGATTTTCGATTGGGATAAGCTTGAGCCGGGCGCGAGACGCGCCGCTCTATTTCGCCCGGGAGGCTTGGCCGCGCCGTCCATTGAAGCGGCGGTCGACGAAATCATGGCTGACGTCGCCCAAAATGGTGACGCCGCCATTATCAAATATACCAGAAAATTTGATGCTCCCGATTTTGAAACCCTCAGGGTTTCCCTGTCCGATTGTGAGGCGGCTTGGAACGGCCTGCCGTCCAAACAACAAGCGGCCCTGAAAACCGCCAAAGCCAATGTGGAAATGTTCCACGCGGCCCAAATGCCAAAATCCATCGAGACCGAAACCATGCCGGGTGTGATTTGCCGGCGTGAACCCAGGGCGCTTAAGTCCGTTGGGTTATATGTGCCGGGCGGGACGGCGCCGCTTGTGTCAACGGCTGTCATGTTAGCTGTTCCCGCAAAAGTCGCCGGATGCGCCAAACGTGTCTTGGTCACGCCCCCCGCGAAGGACGGTAAGATCAATCCGGCTATTTTGGCAGCGGCATATCTTTGTGAGGTCACCGATGTGTTTGCCTGCGGCGGGGCGCAGGCAATAGCCGCGCTGACTTACGGGACGGAATCCATTCCCCGGTGTGACAAAATCTTCGGACCCGGAAATGCTTATGTGGCCGCCGCCAAATCAAAGGCAGTTCAAATCCCGGGTGGTCCCGCTATTGATTTGCCCGCGGGTCCGTCTGAGGCCATGGTTGTGGCGGACGCAAGTTCCAATCCTGTTTTCGTGGCCTCGGATTTATTGTCTCAAGCTGAGCATGACACTCTGGCGCAAGTGATCTGCGTCGGCAGTGATAAAGAGACCATGGACAAAATTATCGATGAAGTTTTTCGGCAATTAAAAACCTTGCCCCGCGAAGAGATCGCAAGAGAGGCTATTCACAATTCCCGAATGATAATTTCAGACGGCCTTAAAGACGCCGGGAACATCATCGAAGCCTATGCGCCGGAACATGTCATTTTGCAAAATGCTGATGCCGATGCCTTGGCGGAAACCATCACTAATGCGGGCTCTGTTTTCATCGGGCCGTGGACACCGGAGAGTGTGGGCGATTATGCCAGCGGCACAAACCACACGCTTCCGACATTCGGCGCGGCGCGCAATTACAGCGGCGTGACCCTTGAGAGCTATTTCAAATATGTATCCCTTCAGCGCCTGACCGAAGACGGTCTGCGCCTGCTGGGACCAACCGTCGAGACTTTGGCGGAGATGGAAGGACTGGACGCCCATAAACGGGCGGTGAGTTTTAGATTGGAGGTCTTAAATGACTAAAAAT
>CALJNJ010000132.1 GCA_937981945.1 uncultured Caulobacterales bacterium
GTTGAGGTCGAATTGACCAAATATGAAAGCAAGTTCCGGGATTTACAGGTCACCTATCATCTAAAGGATATTTACAGCCGCCGTTTACCGGATGCTGAATTGAGCTATGAAATTCCGGCCTCTCCGTCGCCTATGGATTAGGTCGGTTTTTGTTCGGTTTTATATAAGTGTAGATGGGTGAGGCGGCTGACAAGATCAGTATAAGGGCCGAATGTAATCCGCCGGTTTGATCCTTCAAAATCATTGAAACAAAACCCCAACCCATAAGCCCGGCAAAGAATAAAGTCAGGCTGTAATATATATTGGGTTGCGACAAACTTTCACGCAAAAACGGTAAAAACGGCATGGCCCAGGCAAAAAGGCACAGTACCGCGATAATCGATAGCCCTATTAATTCAAACATTGTTGCTCCGTTATTTTGTGCGGAACTGCCTAATCCGCGATAAAATCTTCGAAGGTATTATGGGGCGCGATTTGCATCATTTCGTCTAAATGATCGATGGAATTGATCGCGTAAGTCTTGTCGAAAATTTCCGCTTCGATTTTTTCGTAATTATCCTGCAGGACAGTATTTTTCGGATCCAGGTTTTTGACCACGGCCAGACCTTTGCGGAACTTACCGATAAAGGTGTGAAAGACACCGACTTCCAGGTCCGGACGATATTTGCGCAGGATCGGCGCGATTTTATAGACATCCCCGGTCCAAGCGTTGAAGCGCCGGCCGCGCTCGGCCATTTCCATTTGCTCGGGCAGGACATCATCAATCATGATATAGCCGTTCGGGTTGGAATATTTCTCCACATTGATGAAATCGCGCACAACAAATTCTGCCAAATGCATGCCGTCAATAAAGGACAGATCAATACCGCCCTTCAAAACTTGCGCCGTGCGTTTTGATTTGGCGAAAAAATCATCGCTTTTTTCTTTGAAAATTTTTACCCGCTGCGGAATCGGCACGGAGATGGAAAAGGCGGGGTCCACACCCACGGCTCTGCATTTGGACTGGGCCATGCTATAGCCTTGGTCCACGCCGATTTCGAAATAGAGATCAGGCTCGCGTACTTCATGCAGGCGGCGCAGAAAGTTGAGATATTTCAGATCATCGACTTTGACGCCGTATTTTTTGGCCACTTCGCCGGCCATATCCACGGATTTCAGGGGCGGGCGCGCTTCGCGCTCATCCACCAGATCGCCGCGAACAAGTTTAGGATGGAAATTATTATCCACGCCATTGCGGGCGCGGTGAACATAAATATTGGCGAGCTGCTTGAGCAGCTGACTTTTGACCTGGCCATATTGTTTGGAAATGGTCGGAACCTGATCGCAGGATTTGCGCATGGTTCCGTACAGGACCGGGCTTTTCACATTGGGCATGGTTTCCAGCCCGGTGATTGACTTATATTTCGCCCGGTAGGCATCCACTAAAATATCGCGGTCTTCCGGGGATTTGCGGGTGGTGGTGCCGTCATGATCCTGATGAAACGTCCCTTCGCCCGGGAAAATCACATAAGTGGTCGATTTATCATTGGTCAGCCGGTTGAACATTTCCAAATTGGCAAAGCCGGCGCCCGGCTCATCAAATTTTTCATCAAATGCGCCCAATTCTTCATAGACGGCTTTGCGGGTGATCAGGCAATTGGACTCGATGGCGTCGCGCAAAGATTTAGTGGCATTTTCGCCCGGGAAAAGCGCGTGCTGGAAAAGGGCATAACCTCTTTCAGGCCATTTCAAATGATCAAGCCACCAGGTCTCCCGCTTCCAGGCATCCAGTTTGGGATTTAGGTTTTGCGAAATATTGCCCAAATAATATTGCGGAATATTGATCACCGGACGCTCATGGATCTGACAAATATCGCGGGTGTTTCGAAACACGCCCGGGGACAGAATATGGGCGCCGTCAATCATCAGACCGACCGTTGAAAATTTGGCATGGGCAATCGCGTCATTTAGAGCAAAAACCGGGGAGGGCTTCCCGTCGGTTCGAATGACTTTGGAGATAAACGGAAACCGCTTCAGGAGCTTTTCTGGGAAAGGCTCTTTGGATCCGTTATCGGCAATGATGACTTCAATCTTATTTTTGGGCGCTTTTTGATATTTCGGCGAGCAGGATATGAGCGTTCTGACAATATGTTTGGGAATATCATAATAGGCGATGATCAGGGTCAGACCGTCAAAACCGTGGGGACCCTTTTTAAACCCGTCACTGCGTCCGGCTTCGAGCAGCGCATTTGACTCATCGGATAATTGCTGGGCCGCGCGATATTTTTCCTGCAGCGTCCGCGCGCGTTTCTTCACAGCGTCTAATTCGTCCTCAAGGGATTGAATACGGGCTTCATATTGAGATATGTGTTTCATGGCGCTCCTTTAGCCCTTCATTTCCCCGGCTGCAAACGGAAATACTTACAGTTTGTCAGTCCGCAAAACTTAGGATAAAAGCCGGTTATGATCGCTGCCCATAAATATCCCGAGCATATCTCAGAGCTCGTTGATGCTCAAAATTGGGCCGGCGCCATTGCTCGTCTGAAAAAAGACTTCCGAGAGCAAAATGATCAACAGCGTTTGATGGATTTGCGGAACCTTCGCATGGAGGCCGGCGCCGTTCTTGATAATGATACGGGTTTCCCCGGCGCGCGGGCTTGTCCGCCGGTTGTCAAAGACCCGTTTCCGGACGTTAAAAACAATATTCCGGAGATTAAGGCCGAGGACATAACGCCTGAGATTCTCGGCGGGGCCATGCGCCATCACGGGGCTATTATCCTGCGTGGTTTCGCCGGCGCCAAATTTTGTGAACGTAAACGCCGCCAAATTGATAAATCACTGGCCGCAGCCAAAGATTTCTACACTATTGAAGCCCGCGACCGTCACCGCATGGTCAGAGACAGGCGCGGTAAAGACATTTGGTTCAGCCTGTTCCCGCAAGTCCGTGAGCATGCCGTCTCGGGCTCTATTCACATGATGTATGAGACGGGCGCGGTCTGGACATTTCTGTCGCCGCTCATCTCTTTTGAACTGGTTCGGTTTTTTGAGAAAAAGGGCCTGAAATCCCTCTTCAGAGAATATTTTGATGATGAGCCGTGCTTGTCCCTGAATAAGTCGGTTTTGCGGCGGGCTGCGCCTTTGGATGATCTCGCCGATTGGCATCAGGACGGGGCGTTTATGTCATCGAAAATCCGCAGTCTTAATTTGTGGATGGCATTATCCGATTGCGGGGCGGGCACGGATAGTCCCGGGATGGATATTGTCCCCAAACGCCTGAAAAATGTTCTGCCGACCGGTACGAACGGGGCGCATTTTAATTGGTCCGTTTCTGATAAAACCGTCAGGAACCGCTTCAAACCGGTGCGCCCGACCTTCAAAGAAGGGGACGGCTTGATCTTTGATCACTATAATCTGCACTGCACGTCGTATGACAAGGATTTCACCCGTCCGCGCTATGCCATTGAAACTTGGTTTTTTGCTCAGAATTTTAACGCGGCCAATCAAACGCCCGCTTATTGGTAATCAGCGCCGTCCGAAGAGCCGGAAGACGAAATTACGAACAATGCGCATAGGCGCCGTAATCCGCCAGGACGTTGAATTTAAGTAATTCCGGATGTCATTACGGGCAATATCTGCGGCCTGCTGCATTTGCGCGATTTTGCGGTCTTTGACAGAGAGCTCGTCTTTAAGGCCCGTCAGTTCGGCGCGAGCCTTTGCCAGATCGGCGCGCAGGTTTTCATTTTGCTGATGCAAAACTTTATTACGCTGTTGCAAATTGACGGGTTTCTGTTCGGCCATGGGGCCTCTTAGCCGGTTGCAGCGCGGCGGGCAATAAAAAACCCCGCCAAAAGGCGGGGCCGTTTTCACATATAATTGCAAATATTAGTGGGCGATAACCGCCAGCAATAACAGGGCAATAATATTGGTGATTTTGATCATCGGGTTCACCGCAGGACCGGCCGTATCCTTATAAGGATCGCCAACCGTGTCGCCGGTGACGGAGGCTTTATGGGCTTCTGAGCCCTTACCGCCATGGTGACCGTCTTCGATGTATTTCTTGGCATTATCCCAAGCACCGCCGCCGGCTGTCATAGACAGGGCTACAAACAAGCCTGTCACGATAACACCCATGAGCATGGCGCCGAGGGATGCCAAAGCATTTTCAAGACCTGCCATCACTCTGATCGCGAAGAACAGGGCAATCGGCGCTAAGATCGGCAGAAGTGACGGTTTGATCATTTCCTTGATCGCGGCGCCTGTCAGCATGTCCACGGCTCTGGCATAGTCAGGACGGGATGTCCCTTCCATAATGCCGGGATCCGCTTTGAATTGACGGCGGACTTCTTCGACAATTGATCCGGCAGCGCGGCCGACGGATTGCATGGCCCAAGCGCCGAACAAATACGGCAACAGACCACCGATAAACAGACCGACAATGACATAAGGATTGGTCAGAGAGAAATCCACGACAACGCCTGACAGCGCATTCCCGCTTTTCGCTGAGAAATACTCAATGTCTTTGTAATAAGCGGCAAACAGAACCAAAGCACCCAGACCGGCTGATCCGATGGCGTAGCCTTTGGTGACGGCCTTGGTCGTATTACCAACCGCGTCCAGCGCGTCTGTGGTTTTACGAACTTCAGGTTCCAGTTCCGCCATTTCCGCAATACCGCCGGCGTTATCAGTCACAGGGCCGAAAGCGTCCAGGGCAACGATCATACCGGCAACACCGAGCATGGCTGTCACCGCAATGGCAATACCGTAAAGACCGGCCAGTTTGAATGTCAGGATAATACCGAAAACGATTATCAAAACAGGGACCGCTGTGGCTTCCATAGAAACGGCAAGACCTTGGATGACATTTGTACCGTGACCGGATTCAGAGGCCGCTGCCACTGATTTCACCGGGCGATGATTTACGCCGGTGTAAAATTCAGTGATCAAAACAATCGCCCCTGTGATGACAAGACCGACGATTGAGCAGTAGAACAAGTTCATGCCGGTCATGCCGGTACCTGCAATTTCGCCAAAACCGATAAGGTATTTGGTGACAAGACCGATCGCGGCAACAGACAAAACGCCGGTTGCAATCAAGCCCTTGTAGAGAGCGCCCATCACATTCGTGGAGCCTTTGCCCAAACGGACAAAATAGGTTCCGATAATGGACGTAATGATACACGCCGCGGCGATAGCCATTGGATAAAGCGCCAAAGAGCCGGCCGTGCCGAACAAAATGGAACCCAGAACCATGGTCGCTGCAATGGTCACAACATAGGTCTCGAAAAGGTCAGCGGCCATACCGGCGCAATCACCCACATTATCACCCACATTATCAGCGATTGTCGCCGGGTTACGGGGATCATCTTCCGGGATACCGGCTTCGACTTTACCGACCAAGTCACCGCCAACATCGGCGCCTTTGGTAAAGATACCGCCGCCGAGACGGGCAAAGACCGAGATCAATGAAGCGCCGAGGGATAAAGATACCAATCCGTCAATCACGCCGCGTTCGTCAGCGCCCATAGGGCCGGTCAGTAACATGTAATAGACAGACAAGCCGAGCAAAGCGAGGCCGGCCACGAGCATGCCCGTGATAGCGCCGGCGTCAAAAGCGACTTTCAGGCCGCTGCCCAGGCTTTTCCGTGAGGCTTCCGTGGTCCGTACATTGGCTTGGACGGAGACGAGCATCCCCACATAACCTGCTAAGCCTGACAGAACCGCACCAATGACAAACCCGACGGGCGCAATGGCGTTTCTGAACAGAACGAACAGTAAAATGGTAACAAACACACCGACAATGGCGATGGTTTTATATTGTTTGGACAAATAAGCTTTCGCGCCTTCTTGGATGGCGCCGGCAATTTCGTTCATACGTTCATTGCCTGTGGACTGTTTCATCAGTCCTGCTCGGGTGATAATGCCGTAAATCACAGCGATCACTCCCGAGATAATAATAAGATAGAGTGGATTCATAGCACAATATCTCCCCTTGGTCAGAGCCGAAGCCCTATTGTGAATTTTAGAAGTTGGCCGCGCATCTTGATCGTGCGCGCTTCCCCTCGCGATTAGTGAGATTGGCCGTGGTTTCGCAGAACCACGCTTCCCCTCGCGTTAATGGGGCGCAAATTAACCATTAAACCATGGGAATCAAGGAAAATTGAACGAAAAATAGGGTGGCTTTAAGGCCTATCCGAGGGTGATATTCACCGCATTTTCAGAGAAAATCTTCGTGCCGTCCGAAAACAGATAGTAATGATTGACCCCAAGGCTTGATTTAGCGACCTCATCAGCCTGACCGAAAGCGGTCGGCAGTTCAGGGCAAATCAAATAGAAATTGTCATGTTGGCTGTTGCGGACAATGATCCGGCCGGCGTCATCCGCCATCAGATCAGATTTCTTCAGGACGATTTCATTTTGACCTTTGGCCAAGTCGGCAGGTCCGAAATTAATCGAATCCGCTTCGTGCACGAAGTCATCTGCTGCATCTAAAGACGCTGCTTGTTCTATTTGAGGTAACATAAGGGGGCGCTTAAATTACTGTTGATGTGAGGCCATAGTTAACAATGCTGAATATGAACGCAAGGTTAAAGCTTCAGGCGACACAGGCGAGTTTAAGGGGAAGCAACATAATTATATATGTTGTTTGCCTAAGATGCCGCCTTTATGGCTGCTTCGATCAATTCTTCAGCTTTTTCTTTGCTTTGCCAGCCAATGACTTTGACCCATTTTTCGCTCTCAAGGTCCTTATAGTGGTCAAAGAAGTGGGAAATCCGCTCCAGCAGAATTTCCGGCATGTCCTTATAGGTCTCAATTTTATCGTAAAACCGCGAAAGTTTTTGATGGGGAACCGCCAGAATCTTTTCGTCAATACCGGCCTCATCTTCCATCATCAGCACGCCGACCGGTCTGGATCTTACAACAGCGCCCGGCATAAGCGCGCGATTGCCGTAGACCATTACATCCGTTGGATCGCCATCATTTGACAATGTGTGGGGGATAAAGCCGTAATTACAGGGATAGCGCATGGCTGTGTACAAAAAACGGTCCACAAACATGGCACCTGAGGCTTTATCCAGCTCATATTTAATAGGCTCGCCGCCTAATGGAACTTCTATGACAACATTAATATCTTTGGGCGGGTTTTCGCCGATCGGAATTTTTGACATATCCATAA
>CALJNJ010000133.1 GCA_937981945.1 uncultured Caulobacterales bacterium
GTCCGTCTATTTCGCGGCCGGCCACATCTTCGGGGCCGTGAATATCGCCAATATCGAGCAGCTCCAAATTTGCCAAATCCGTATTGGGCGCAAAATCGCCCACATAGCCTTTGTCTTTCGGCGCGTCCCAGACAATCGGATCAATCGGGACCGGCCATGCCGCCAAATAAACCCCAAGCGCCGCAAGCCCCAAACCGGTCAATAAAAATATACGTCGCATAATCTCTCCCCAAATTAGCTTTTAGACATGAGAGGCGGGCAGAGCGAGTCATTTTTGAAACGGCAAACTTACGTTCGCGATTCAAGCCATTTTCGATAAGTTTTGGTTTGCTTGCCCTGCTTAGTTTGTTGACGGATAATGGCCAGAAACGGGCTCATTTTCTTTTTGGGCATTTTGCCGTTCCCCATGGCGTAAAGATTGGCTTTGGTCATGGCCATGCCGGACAGAACCCTGAACGTCTTATTCTTGGAGTTCGATAAGGGCATTACCACGTCCAGACTATTCCCGGCCTGCCAATCACGGGCAATATGCGGGTTAAAGCCAAAGGCGCGGGCTATGCCGACAATCTCGACAGCGCCCGTTGCCAGGGCGCTTTCCGCCGTTTCTTTTTTGGTGATACCGCCGGTCACCATGAGCGGCATTTTTGCGACCGACTGAATGATTTTGGCAAATTCGATGAAGTAAATTTCGCGCAGCATAGTGGACGACGGATTATCATCTTCTGCCGCGCCGGCCATGGCCGCGCTTTCATAGGAACCGCCGGAAAGCTCGACAAAATCAATGGCTTCGGCGTTGAGCCATTCTACCACTTGTTTGGCATCATTTTCATCATAGCCGCCTTTTTGGAAGTCGGCTGAGTTCAGCTTGACCGATACGCCGAAATTCTCTGATGTTCGGGCTTTAACAGCGCGGACAATTTCCAGAAGGAAGCGCGCTCGGTTTTCCAAAGGTCCGCCCCATTTATCATCACGCAAATTCGACAATGGCGACAGAAACTGCGCCACTAAATAGCCGTGAGCGCTGTGAATTTGGACGCCGTCAAACCCGCAAGACTCCGCCGCTTCTGCCGTATCGGCAAAGCGCGTGACCATGGAGTCAACTTCATCACTTGTAAGGGCGCGGGCATCCGTAAACATTTTTGCGGCAGGGCCTTCCATATTCAGCTTGGTGGCTGAGGCTGAGACCACGTCTGTTCCCATAGCGGCGTAAACTTGTCGTCCCGGATGGCTGATCTGCATATAGAGGGCTGATCCGCCTGATTTTCCGGCCGCAGACCAATCTTCAAACCGCCGGCGCACTGCCGGGTCAGAGAGTGTATTTTTGCCTAAATAGACACCGCCCGGTCCTGTCATGGCGTCAGGTGCGACCATCACATTGCCCGTAATGATCATGCCGGGATTCCCATCGGCCCAAATTTTATAAAGATTGACCAAATCCTCGCCCGGAATTTGGCCGTAATCGGCCATGTTTTCTTCCATGGCGGCTTTGGAAATTCGGTTGGGCAATGTGATGCCGGAAGCCAAGGTCAAGGGCGAGAATAGCTGTGTCATAATTTTGCTCTGTAAGATTTAAAAATGCCGTATAGGGATATGAGCGCCCACGCCAGTTCAATTAGGAATGCCGACCAATTAAATTTGAATATCAATGAGAATAAAATCAGCAGCGCCCCGCCGAAATTCAGCAAATTATACGAGCCGTCACGGGCCGTCAGTTTTTCCGTCTGCAGAGCCCAATAGGCATATAGGATCAAAACGATCCCAATATTTCCCACAAAGTCCGGCCAGCCATAGGTCATTGACCTGTTATGGCGCTAAGTGAACGCTGCGACAAGGCCGCGGAAGGCCTTACTAAAAAATACCCCCGGACGAACCGGGGGCAAAAATTAACCGCCAAGCCCATCAGGCATTTGCGGACCTGTTGTCGGACCGTCAACCGGGCCGATCTCTTTGATGCCATCCGTGCATCCTTTGCCGTCCGGGCCTTCTGTAACACCGCCGCCGACTTTTGGTAATTCTTCTGTCTCTACTTTACGCATAAAATATCTCCTAATTTAAAGTAACAAGATATAATATAGTGAAATACACTAAATGTAAAGAGGCTGAGAAAGCGTGCGCTTTTACCCGGCTAGTTTCACCCGGCGCAGGGTTAAATTGATCCGTCCGCCCCTTGGGACCAAAGCGCTTTCACCGTAAAAGACTTTCGAAACGCTGTGATAGCAAAACCGACTTTCGCCGGCCATGACAACCACATCCCCGGAATATAATTTCAGACCTTGGGTCGGTCCGCCCCGCTTGGGGCCGCCCATGCGAAACATAGCCGGATCACCCAACGATATTGAAACCACAGGCGCTTTGGCATCTTGTTCATCATTATCAATATGCGCGCCCATTTTCGCGCCGTCTTTATACCAATTGATCAGGCAGCATTCGGGCTGAACGGGATAGCCCGTGACATCATCCCATAAATCCATCAAGATTTGCGGCATATCTGGCCAAGGCTTACCGGTGACGGGATGGGCCGGTTCGTAGCGATAACCCTTGTCTTTGTCGCTGACCCATCCCAGCGTTCCAAAATTTGACAAGGCCACGGACATGGGCGTTCCGGTTCGCGGCATGCGAGCAATAAAAAACGGGGCTTGCTGAACACCCGCTCTCACAGCATCTATTAAGGCGGTTTGTTGATCGGCATCAAAATAAAGCGGGTAATGCGCGAAACCTGGCGGAAAACTGTCCATATTCTCCTCTATAGGTAGCTCACTGAAACCAAGTCAAAATTTTCTGCAAAAAATACGAGCTTTTCCCTTGCGTGATCAGATTCTACCCCCATATCGGCTCCAAGCGGAAATTATCCGTCCACACATCAAATCATTGCCCGCCTAAGGGGGCTCCCGACAGGGAAAAGGGCAAATAAAGGAGCGAATAGATGACTAAAGTTATCGGAATCGATCTCGGGACGACGAACTCATGTGTTGCCGTTATGGACGGCGACAAGGCCCGGGTGATTGAAAATGCAGAAGGCCAGCGCACAACACCATCTGTTGTGGCCTTTACAGAAGACGGCGAGCGGCTGATTGGCCAAACGGCCCGACGCCAAGCGGTCACAAATCCAGAGCATACATATTACGCAGTTAAGCGTCTGATCGGACGTTCTTTTTCTGACCCGGCGGTCAAAAAGGATTTGAAACTCACACCTTATAATGTTGTCAAAGGCAAAGGCGGCGACGCCTATGTTAAGGGCCGCGACAAAGAATATGCGCCAGCTGAAATCTCGGCCATGGTTTTGACCAAGATGAAAGAAACGGCTGAAGATTTTCTCGGCGGTGAAGTAACCCAAGCGGTCATCACGGTCCCAGCTTACTTTAATGACGCCCAGCGTCAGGCCACTAAAGACGCCGGTAAAATTGCCGGCCTCGAAGTCCTGCGTATTATCAATGAGCCAACCGCTGCGGCGCTCGCTTACGGCATGGATAAAAAAGACGGCAAGACAATCGCTGTTTATGACCTTGGCGGCGGTACATTTGACGTCTCGATCCTGGAGATCGGTGACGGCGTTTTTGAAGTGAAAGCCACAAATGGTGATACGTTCCTAGGCGGTGAAGACTTTGACATGCGCATTGTTGAATATTTCAATGACGAGTTCAAAAAGGATACAGGCATAGAGCTGAAGGGCGACAAGCTGGCCTTGCAGCGCCTGCGCGAAGAGGCTGAAAAAGCCAAGAAGGAACTCTCTTCTGCGGCCACTTATGAAGTGAACCTTCCCTTTATTACCGCGGATGCCTCAGGCCCAAAACACCTGAACATGAAGCTGACACGCGCCAAGCTGGAAACCCTTGTTGCCGACCTGATCAA
>CALJNJ010000134.1 GCA_937981945.1 uncultured Caulobacterales bacterium
GAAGTCGACATCAGAATTCGATATCCCGATAATTATCGCGATCTCAAAGTGCTGGACAATCTCAGAATATTGACACCTGCAGGGGCGGTTCCCCTATCCTCAGTGGTCAAAAGAGTCCCGAAACCGCGGCAGGACAGTATCAATCGCAGAGATCAAAAACTTGTCTATGAAATCAATGCCAATTCCATGGAAGGTTATGCCACGAATGCTCAGGTTGATGAGCTCAAAGAATGGTTAAACGCCGAACAGATTTTGCCGGCCGGCGTTGGTTTTCGTTTCTTGGGACAAGCTGAAGAAAATGCTTCTGCGGGTCAGTTTTTTCAAGGCGCGGGGCTGGCCGTTATGTTCATGATGGGCGTTATATTACTTTTACAATTTAACAGCTTTTATCATGTCTTCCTCACATTGATGGCAGTTGTCTTATCCGTATTTGGGGTTCTGCTGGGTCTGACATTCTATTCCTATATCAGTATGATCCTGACGCTTACGGGGGTTATTGCTTTGGCAGGTATTATTGTGAACAATAATATTGTTCTGATCGACACCTATCAGCGCCTGCTCAAAAACGGGTATGAGCCTGAAGATGCCGCTCTCAGAACCGCCGGCCAAAGACTGCGCCCTGTCGTTCTGACGACGCTTACAACCGTTATTGGTCTTATGCCTCTGGTACTGGGCTGGCAGGCCGATATATTTTCGGGGTCGTTCTCATCCAAAGGAACGGGGACTTCGGACATTTGGGCGCCGATTTCTTATACGCTGGTTTGCGGCCTGACGTTTGCAACGACCATGACCTTGATTGTAACGCCCGTCCTGCTCGCTGCGCCGACCGTTCTTAAGAAACGAATTTTCAAACAAAAGTACCGGCCCGACCCGCCGATAGATGTTGAAGTCGCTATTGCTGAATAATGGCTTCAGCGCCCTCGGGCGCAAAAATTGCCGTATATTGAATGCCGCCGCCGATAAGACGTCTGCGAATTTGCCAGGAATAAGGTTCGTAAAAAACCCTGACGACTTCGTCGGAATCAGAATTTGTCAATCGTTCAAACGGAACGGTAACTTCGGAATGAATGCCCTGCTCTGTGATGAGCTGAGCTTTAACGTCAACTTTCCCGGACGGCAGTGTGTCAGCCGCAATAAAATACCAGCGCCCCTCTTCCGCGCTGACGCGCCGTTCCCCAACCCGCGTATTATTGGCATAGAGCCTGATGCGGCCGTCCATGGAGGAAGTGCCTGAAAAAATGACACCACCGCTGCCGTCGTAATCTATGGATCCCATGGTTACCGACCCCGATGTTGGCAGACCCCTGAACGGGGATTGAAAAATTCGAGACGGACCGCCGGGCGCCGTTAGCATTAAAAGCGCTTCAGGTGATTGATCCCCGGACGCTTCGTCGAGCGGCGGCGGCGGAATTCTGAAAATAGTCTCCTCCGAGCGAATAGCCACATCCCCTTCGACATATTCAACCATTTCAAGGTTCAGACGGGCGTTGCGATCAACCGGAAAACTGACATTCCACAGCCCGTCTTGATCGGATTTTATCTGCCGAATATTGCTGCCGTTATTTTGAATGGAAATCGGTGTGTCCGCTTCTGCTTCTCCCGAAATGTACAATACGCCTGCACTCTCCGAGACAGATCGTACGATAACGGGGTCAAAAGCTTCGATTGATCCGGCTTCCGTTTCAGTTTGACCTGAAGCCGCCTCATTATTGCGCGATTGCGTATATTGCACGAGTCCCAGCAGCAAAACGGCCAGGAAAAGACCGGTTAGCAGCATTGGGAGAAGGCGAGCGCGCATAAGACAACTTCGTTAAATCGAAAGCTTGGTAATAGAACCGAACAACCTAAGCAGGCGCAAGCAAGCTTTCAATCATAAATGTTTTTGAAATATCACAAATTATCAGGCTTGCGATGCTCCGACCAAAAGCTTTGCGCAAATGATTTCCAAATATTTGGCGTCAACTTCGTCAAAACTGCCGAATTCCGTCGAATCGACATCAAGCACAGCCGCTAAATTGCCGTCCGTGTCCGTGACCGGAACGACGATTTCCGAATTTGACCGGCTGTCACAGGCAATATGGCCCGGAAATTTGTGAACATCTTCGACGATTTGGGTTTCTCCGGTGGCTGCGCAGGCACCGCAGACCCCTCGGCCAAACGGTATTCGCAAACAGCCAAGTGTGCCCTGATAAGGACCGACCACTAACTCCGCCGGCTTAACCGGATCTACCACATAGAACCCCGTCCAAAAATAAGCGTCAAATGCCCCGCTGAGCAAACAGGCCGCAGAGGCATATCGGGCGGTCGCCGAAGGTTCCCCGTCGATTACCGCAAAGATTTCCTTTGTGACCGTTTCATAAATTTCTGATTTTTCGCTCATGTGCACTCCATTGCCCGGCGCTTAGATCAATTGCCGGCGGAAATCTATATTTCTCATTGAAAAAAATACAATGCCTGCTATATGACAGCGCTGTCATCTAATATTGAGTTGGGACTTATGACTTTACGGATTGCAATTAACGGGTTTGGACGTATCGGCCGCAATGTTTTGCGGGCCCTGCATGAAAACAGCCGTCATGATGTTCAGGTAGTGGCTATCAATGATCTCGCACCGACAGCCAACCTTGTGCACTTGTTGAAATACGATTCCGTACACGGGCGATTTCCAGGCAAAATCGATTTCGAGGAGAAATTTATCGATATCGGATTGGGCCCCATAGAAGTCACTGCACATCGCAAACTTGAAGATTTAAAATGGGACGATAACGGCGTCGACATTGTCTTTGAATGTACGGGTATTTTTCGCGCTCGCGATGTGGCCGCAAAACATTTAGATGCCGGCGCGAAACGTGTCCTAATCTCGGCTCCGGGCAAACCTGCCGATAAAACCATTGTTTACGGCGTCAATCATAAAACGCTTACTCAAGATGACTTAGTGGTTTCGAACGGATCCTGCACAACCAATGCTTTGGCCCCGGTTGCAAAAGTTATTCTGGATAATTTTGGGATTAAAAACGGTTTTATGACGACCGTTCACGCCTATACGGGCGATCAACCGACGCTCGACTCCGTTCACTCTGATTTAAATCGCGGGCGGGCGGCTGCCATGTCAATGATCCCGACCTCCACCGGCGCAGCAGCAGCCATTGGCGAGGTCCTGCCGGATTTGGCGGGGAAACTTGACGGTAAAGCCATCCGCGTTCCGACACCAAATGTCTCAGCCGTCGACTTAACGGTGAACTTAAAGAACCCTACAACGACAGAAGCCGTCAACGAAGCCTTTACCAAGGCCGCGAAAACAAATTTAAACGGCGTGCTTCAGGTCATCGAAGATAAAGTTGTGTCCATCGACCTTAATCACGACCCGCATTCTTCCAGCATCTCACTGGATCAAACCGTGGTCTTGCAAGGCGATTTGCTTCGCGTTTTATCGTGGTACGATAATGA
>CALJNJ010000135.1 GCA_937981945.1 uncultured Caulobacterales bacterium
GGACCGGTACCGGCGCGGCGGACACCACCGCCCGTTTAACGAAGCCGGCATGCCCGGGATCCGCATCATGGAAACCCATGAGCATTATGATCGCCAACATCAGGACCTTCGGACCGAAGACAATATCGTTTACGGCGATACAATGGACGGCGTTGACAAACATTATGCTGCTAAGCTGACAGCGCTCAATGCTATAAGTTTAGCCGGCATGGCAGGCGCGCCGCCATTTCCGGCCAATGTGGAAGCCAAAGGCGCTGTCTCTCCGTCCGCTGTGCTGAGCTGGGAAACGCCCTCAAACTCAGGCAATTTGGCCGGATATCGCGTCCATTGGCGACTAACGACCGAACCGGAATGGACCCATTCCCGTTTTGTCGGCAAGGTAAACGAATGGGAATTCAAAAATCTCGTGATTGATAACTATTTTTTCGGAGTTTCTGCCGTATCAATCGAAGGCTATGAAACGCCCGTTGTCTTTCCCGGGCCGGCCGGCAGATTTTAGTTCGCGCCTGACGCGAACTCACATGACATTATACGTGACTGCGCTTAAGCAGATTCCAAAGGGAGAAGCCCATGACATCCACTCGTAAAATAATCCTCGGCAGTACTGCTGCCCTCGCCATTGCCTTTGCACTTGGCGCCTATACAGCCTCTGACAAAGTTCCCTTCTCGGGGGAATCTGCGTCTGCCCATCCGCACAAAAATTGGACCGATACTGACAAAAAGAAAGACAAAGAGGTCAAAGCCAAAGCGGAGCTTAAAACAGATCTGAAAAAAGAAGCCGAAGAAGCCGAAGTCAAAGTAGAGCACCACGGTTCAGGCACATCTTACGGTTCCGGCACTGACCACAAAAAGGCCGATAAAGCCAAAGCCGTCAGCAAAAAGAACGACGCAAAAGATGCAAAAGAAGAGAGCGCTGAAGAGGAAAAGTGGGACGTCAACAACCCACCCGGCGATAAAAAAGAAGTCGTCATTGATACGGAAGAAGGCACTTGGATGAGCCTTGATGTCAGCCCCGACGGAAAAACCATCGCGTTTGATCTGCTTGGCGACATTTACACAATTCCGGCCGGCGGCGGGAAAGCCACTAATATCGCTTCGGGTATGGCGTGGGATATGCAGCCGCGCTTCTCCCCCGACGGCGAGCGCATTGCTTTTACCTCCGACCGAGGCGGCGGTGACAATATTTGGGTCATGGATTCAGACGGCGAGAATATGGAAGCTGTCACCAAAGAATCCTTCCGCCTTCTCAATAACCCGACTTGGAGCCCTGACGGACGCTTCATTGCGGCCAAGAAACACTTTACGACTTCACGTTCATTGGGGACCGGCGAAATTTGGCTATATCATCCCACCGGCGGATCAGGGGTGAAATTGGTCAAAAAGCCAAGCGAAAGTCACCAGAAAGAATTAGGCGAGCCTATTTTCTCACCGGATGGCCGATATATTTATTACACACAAAACACCACGCCCGGCAGCACATTCATTTACGCTCAGGATTCCAATACCGAGCTTTTTCAAATCAAACGCTATGATTTGGAAACCGGCGAGATTGATATGGCCGCAGGCGGAGAAGGCGGAGCCGTTCGGGCGACCCCCTCACCTGACGGAAAGCTGCTGGCTTTTGTCAAGCGCGATCGCATGCAAACGGGTCTGTATTTGAAGGATTTGGAAAGCGGCAAAGAAACTCGCATTTACGATAATCTGGATCGGGACATGCAGGAAACATGGGGCGTACAGGGCATGTACCCAAATATGGATTGGTCGCCCGACTCCAAACATCTTTATTTCTGGGCCGGCGGTAAAATTCGCAAGATCAATGCTGAGAGCGGCAAGGTCAGCACCGTCAAATTCTCGGTCAATGATACCAGAGAAGTCATGAGCGTACCTCGCCCGAGCGTAGAGGTCGCGCCCGAAGAATTTGAAACCAACATGCCGCGCTATGCCAATGTATCACCTGACGGCGAAAAAGTTGTGTTTGAGAGTCTCGGCAAACTTTACATTCAAAGCATGGGCGGATCACCCAAGCGGCTGACACGCCTGCCGGCCAATGTTCGCGAGCTTGACCCGCAATGGTCACGAGACGGTCGCTCTTTAGTGTTTGTCTCTTGGAGCGATGAAGGTCTGGGAACCGTTCACAAAATCAGCGCCACCGGCGCCGGCCTTAAGGACATTACCCGTAAACCGGGTCTGTTCCGGCGCCCGGCTCTGACGCCGGACGGCGAATATGTTGTTTTTGAAAAACAAGCCGGCGGTTATCTCACCTCTCCGGAATGGTCAGCCGGAACCGGGCTGTATATCCAAGCCTTGGATGAAAAAGAGCCACGCCTGATCCGCAAATCCGGAAGCGGCGCCCATTTCGGCTCCGACGATTTACGGGTTTATTTCACGGGCAATAAAGACGGCTCAGCCGCCCTTATCAGCACAAATCTATTGGGCGATGATGAGCGCGTCCATGCCTCTTCAAAACTGGCGCAGAACTTCTACATGTCGCCGGACGATCAGCACATTGCTTTTCGTGAAAACTATAATCTTTTCGTGATGCCGGCCTTAACAGGACC
>CALJNJ010000136.1 GCA_937981945.1 uncultured Caulobacterales bacterium
CTCGATATTCTTCCTGAAGGTATTCGTTTAAAAAGCTATCCGCCCGATCCAAAGTATCGCGGACATTTTCACCGAACAAATCATTGAAATTTTTTGAAATCAGGGACGTGGAAAATCCGCCAACCAAAATAGCAGGCGTCAAAGCGGCAAGGCTGAAAATCAGAACAAATCGTCTGTGAAGCAATGGCGCGGCGCGCCTGAATTTCTTGGCGAAAAGGAGCTTCCAGATCCGATATCCCAGATAAACACCGAGCAAAATCACAATGGCCAAATTGGACAGCAAAAGTGAATAAGCTTGCTCTGATCTCTCCGGATTAGCCGAAAGCGCGTAAAGCGTTCCGAGTACGGTCAGAAAAATAGCTGCAAAGAAGAAAACGCCGATAATGGCAGACTGAATCACTTCCGGACGGGATCGCCGGTCAGCCCCCTTTAAACGCACAGATGATTTAGTTTTTGGGACCATTTAAGCCCGTGTTGTTGCATTTATATCACTTTGTTACGTGATTGTTGCAAAAAATCAACTGTTCCTTTCGTTACATTCCCTCAACCCCTAGGTAATATTGAGTGCGCGAATTTTGGTCCGAAGCGTGTTGCGATGAATACCCAATATCTCAGACGCCTTGGCTTTGTTGCCGCCGGTCAAACGCAGCGCCTCTTCGATCAAGGGCTTTTCCACCCAGCTCAGCGCTATTTGATGCGGAACATCAGACTGCTCATCGGCGTCAATTGCCAATAGGCGTCGGCACTCATCAGCTAACATGGTCTCCAATTGCACGGCCTCTTCGGCCCGCCTTTCTTTGGGAATGTCTTTCGACAGCTCATCGGCGACCATGTCATAAGTGATGACATCATCAGAGTATAACAGAGCCAATCGCCTGACCAGGTTTTCAAGCTCGCGAACATTACCGGCCCATTTATGCCGCTTAAACATATCCAGCGCTTCGGATTGAAACCTTCGCGTGGCGCCGCCTGTTTCCTGAGACAGAAAATATTCTGCCAATTCGAAAATATCGTCATCTCTTTCACTAAGTTCGGGAAGACGGATCTCGGCCACATTGATTCTGAAAAGCAAATCATCACGGAACAGCCCGTCTTTGGCGAGCTGCCGCAAGTCCTTCCGGGTTGCAGATATAATCCGGGGCCTGCGGTCGGGCGCGATATGTTCGCTCTCTGTCATCAGGGCGAGCAGCGCATCTTGTTGATGAGATGAAAGCTCCGCAATTTCGTCAATATAAATATCGCCGCCATTGACCTTTTGAAGGGTCAAAGAAAGATTGGAAAAATCCGCCAGTCTCAAAAACGGACGATCCCGCCGGGGTCCGCCGTCATGGAGCAGTTTTGCGACCACATCTTTTCCGGTGCCGACAGCCCCCCAAATTAGGACCGGCAGATTGCCGGAGGCAAACCGGGAAATGGCCCGGTAGATCGGCTGCATGGCTGTGCTCCTGCCAATCATCGGCAGTTTCCCCAATTCAGCACTTAATCTATTGCGTCTGGGATTGACGCTTTGACCGGCGCGCGAGACCGCTTGGACCACATCCGACAAATCAAAAGGCTTGGGGATATATTCAAACACTTGGTGCTGGCCTGATTTAATGGCTGTATTTACCGTATTATTGGCGCTGATAATAATAACCGGAATTTCGGGCCTTGCTTCCATGACTTCCGGGAGCGTTGCAAATACTTCATGTCCGCCCATCATGACGTCCGTTAAAATAATGTCGCCGGTTCCTGCGAGCGCCCATTTTCGCAGAGTTTCAGGATTGTCGGTTGCTTTCACCGTGTGACCCGCGCGGCTCAGCGCCTTGCTCAATACCAAGCGGATCGAGTCGTCATCTTCTGCCAATAATACTTCATACTTCATGATTTAAGGCCTTCCGTGATTGGCAGGAGTATTGAAAAAATTGTTTCACCGGGACGGGACCTGACTTCGATCAAGCCGTCATGGGCAGCGATAACTTTGGAAACCAAAGCCAGGCCCAAGCCCTGCCCCTTTGGCTTATCCGTAATAAAGGGATGAAATATTTTGTCTCTGAGATGCTCGGGAATGCCCGCCCCATTGTCGATGATTCGGATTTCAATGGGGAGCGCACCACCTGATCGGTAAGATGTTTCGAGCGCAATTTGCTTTAGCCCTTTACCGCCAAGCAAAGCCTCAGACGCATTCTTGATCAAATTCATCAAGGCTTGCGTGAGACTGTCTTCATGCCCCGTAATCATAGGCAGGGACGGATCGTAATTTTCTTTGAAAACAATGTCGCCCGGCAATCCGGACTGAATGACCTTGCGGGCGTGACGTAAAACTTCGTGCACATTGACCGTTGTCAGTTCCGACGGGGGCGCATCGCCCAAACGCTCCATACGGTCCGCTAACCGGCTGATCCTGTCGATTTCGGCGGCGATCAAATCCAATAGAGACAAGCCTTCTTCCGTATGGACATCATCGCGCAATAATTGCGCGGCCCCTTGAATGCCGGCCAGCGGGTTTTTGACCTCATGGGCCAGCAATCGGCCGAGCGCTGATGCACCGGCGTCAAAAACATCTTCCTTTTGGGTCTGCAGTCCCTGCGGCCGAAAACAAATTCCGATAGCGCCCTCGTGAGCAAAGGCAGAAACATCACATTTCTCCTCGTCCCGGCCACGGGGCCTGACGACCATGTCATGACTGTTGACCGTATTGCCGTAAGAGCGAAACTTCCCCAGAAGCGCCATGAGAGCGCCGTCATCGGTAAACATGTCGGACAGCGATTTTCCATCCAGGGATTTCCCTGACTTTCCAAGCCAAATTTGGCCGGCATGATTGACCCAGCTCAGGATCAAATCATCGGAAAACATCAAGACGGGAAACGGTAAGTCATCTGCGATTTGGACGATTTCAGTCATGCCGCAGCCTCTTCAGATTCGGCAAATGTCTCCGCCAGCATTGCGCGGACCTCTTTGACGTCCGTACTGCGGCATATCCGGGATTTCATTTCTGTTTTATCGCCCTGATAATCGGAATGCTCCACATAGCCTGCCAAGTGTTTACGGGCGACGCGGAGCCCTTTGCCCTCGCCGTAAAATTCCAGCGTGTCGTTATAATGAGAAATGGCGATATCCCGTTTTTCAGAAACGGAAGGCCCGGTTACGGCGACGCCGTCGATTTGCGCCCTAATCTCAAGTGTACTCCACGGACGACCGACAAGTGAGCGCCCCAACATCACACCATCACAGCCGGACGCTTGGAGCGCGGCTTGAGCGTCCTCCCCCGTCACAATATCGCCATTGACAAAAACCGGTATGGCAACCGCCTCCTTTGTCCGAGCGACGGCCTCCCAATCAGCATCACCTTTGTAAAATTGGCAACGTGTGCGCCCGTGCACCACCAACATTACAATCCCTGCCTCTTCTGCCATTTGCGCAATGTCGGGTGCGTTGAGCAAATCATCATCCCAGCCCAATCTCATTTTTAACGTCACGGGCTTGGAGGTTGCACCGATGACGGCCCGGACGATACCGGCGGCGCGATCAGGGTCTTTCATGAGCGCTGAACCGGAAAGACCGGTGGTAACCTTGCGGGCCGGGCAGCCCATATTAATATCAATAATGTCCGCGCCCGCCGCTTCGGCCATTTCAGCCCCTCGCGCCATCCATTCAGGCTCACGGCCGACCAATTGAATCACTAAAGGGTCAATATCGCCTTTGCCGGCCGCGCGCGCTTCCGTGTCTTTATCGCCCTTGAGCAAAGTCTCACTGGCGACCATTTCAGACACAATCAGCCCGGGGCCGAAGGCTTGCAGCACACGCCGAAACGGCAGATCCGTCACACCGGACATGGGCGCGGCCAAAACACGCGAGGTCAGAGCATAATTGCCAATGGAAATACCAATCGTCATAAGCTATATGTTATGGACGCAAACTTTAGTTTGCACAATATTTCATCACGCAAAATGAGGTCATGTGGCTATTATTGCACAAATATTAGTCGCAGCAGGCTCCGGTGCACGGTTTGAAGGCGATATTCCCAAGCAATATGCGGAATTAGGCGGAAAAACCGTCTTGCGCCGAACCCTCGATAATTTGCGCGCAGCCTTACCGGACACGCGCGTCTTCGTCATCGTCCACGCCGACGGCGATCATCGCCTGGCGGAATCGTTGAACGGGTTTGAGGGAATGACAATTACAGTGCCGGGCGGCGTGACCCGCTGCCAATCCGTTCGAGCCGGAATGGCCACGTTGGAAGATTTGGAACCTGATTACGTTTTAATCCATGACGCGGCCAGACCTTTCGTGTCGGCTAAGGTTATGGCTGATCTGGTTGCAATGCTGGAAACCCATTCGGCCGCTGTCCCCGTCCTTCCCGTCGTCGATGCTGTGAAAACGGTTCAAGATGATATTTTAGGGGAGGATGTGCCACGATCGAGCCTGAGGCGCATGCAAACACCGCAGGGTCTGAGATATAAGGAAGTAAAACCTCTCTACCAATCTTTGACAAAAGACGCAGATTTCGCCGACGATATTGCCATTGCGCAAAATGCCGGCTTGACCATTGGCATGGTCAAAGGGGATGAAAGAACTTTCAAAATTACATGGCCCGAAGATTTGGAGAAAGCCGCCCGCATGCTGAATTCTGAAACATATATGGCAACCGGCAGCGGGTTTGACGTGCACCGCATTGAAAAAGGTGACAGTCTTTGGCTGTGCGGCATTGAAATCGCGGCCGGATTTTCGCTTCAGGGACACAGCGACGCTGATGTCGGACTGCATGCCTTGGCCGACGCTATTTACGGCGCGCTGGCCGAGGGCGATATCGGGGATCATTTTCCGCCCACGGATGATCGGTGGAAAGGCGCAGAAAGCCATGTATTTTTGAGCCACGCCAAAGACAGGGTTCTGTCACGAGGCGGATCCCTGCAGCATGTAGACATCACGTTGATTTGCGAAAAACCCAAAGTGAAACCCCACCGCGATGCCATGCGGGCCCGCATCGCTGAACTGCTCGGCCTAACCGTGAACAGGGTCAGCGTCAAAGCAACGACAACCGAAAAGCTCGGCTTCACGGGCCGCGGCGAAGGCATTGCAGCTCAGGCCACAGCAACGATTGAACTGCCGGATGGTTGATCAGGAAATTTATAAATTATCTGAACGGGTCATAGAGCTCGCGCGGGAAAAAGGCGTCACCATCGCCACGGCGGAAAGCTGCACCGGCGGCTGGATCGGCAAAGCCCTGACGGATGTGCCGGGATCATCGAAAGTCCTGAAAGGCGGCGTGGTCGCGTACGGCAATGATATCAAAGAAACAATTTTAGACGTCCCGAAATCTATGATGATCGAGCACGGCGCCGTAAGCTCTGAGGTCGCGGTAATCATGGCCAAAAACTGCGCCGCAAAACTACACGCTGATTTAGCAATCTCGGTTACCGGCATAGCAGGACCGGGCGGGGGATCACCCGAAAAACCGGTCGGCCTGGTTTTTATAAGCGTCTGTCATCGGGGAAGAACCGAGGCCTTCCGCTTTGAATTTGAAGACATGGGTCGCAATAGTGTGCGTGAACAAGTATTAACTACAGCATTGAATTTATTGATAAAATTTTTGCAATAAAAAAAGCCCCGCCAAAGCGGGGCAAATAATTTCTCAATTTACCGTCAGCTTAGCTGAAGTCGTAGAAACATAATTTGTTTCCGTCGGGGTCTTTAACGTAGCCTCCGTAAAACATATTCTCTATCCGTTGTCCCGGCTCTCCGTCACAACTTGCTCCGAGCTCTACGGCCTTAGCATACATAGACGCGGCGTTTTCTTTTGAGCCGGCGGCGAAAGCAACCATATTGCCGTTACCCGGGCTTGGGGCTTCCTCATTATACGGAACACAAACGGCAATCATTGGTTGCCCCATCCCTTTGCCGATCATGGCCAATCGGCCAACATCAACCAGAACTTCTGCACCCAAAAGCTCTGTGTAGAACTTCTTTGCGGCGTCCAAATCCGTGACGCCGATTGTTGTATATCCGATCATAATGTTTCCTTTCTGATGATCACTTTAGAATTTTATTCAGCGGAAAGGTGTCCGGTCTTAACGTAAATCAGACACCCCTCCTTTGAAAACGGATGATGTTGAGACATATGCGGACTTCTGATCCAGGTCCCCGCCGGATAGTCACCCAGCTCATCTGAAAACACGCCTTCCAACACCAAAATTTCTTCACCGCCAAAATGACGATGAGGATTAAAAACAGTCCCCGGCTCCCACTTCACCAAAGCACAGGATTCTGTCCCGTAGCTATGGAGCGGCAAAACTGAAAGACCCGGAATTGACCCCGGTGAAAAGGCTGAGTTTTTTGTATCGACAGAAAACTGTTTTTGATCTGCTTCTTCAAATTGATGGAGCTTCACAAAAATTACGCATCCGTCATCACTGCGGGGCGTATGAGATGATCCGACCGGATTACGAACATAAGTGCCGGCCGGATAATCTCCGTGCTCATCAGAAAAAATTCCGTCGATGACAAAAAACTCTTCGCCGCCGCCATGTGTATGCGCGCTGAAATGCGATCCGGCATCATACTTTACCAAAGATGTTGCGCGGGCAACTTCATCACCAATTCGGTCCAGCTTGCGCCGTTGTACACCTTTCATGGGCGAGTCTTCCCATGGCATGCCGTTGGAGTTAATGACGATACGTTTAGAAAAATCTGCGTTTAAGTGCATTCCGGGCTCTTGAATTAAAAACTATCTAGTGGTAGATAGATGGCTGAAGATAGAAAATCAACCTGTAAAATCAGAGAACACAAAATTGTTATGAACAGCGCCACAAAGATTTTGGATATCGCCGAACGTCGAATGAGACAAACAGGGTATAATGCTGTCAGTTATCGCGATATAGCCGCAGAAATGGGTATAAAGAGCGCCAGCCTGCACTATCATTTTCCGAAAAAGGTCGATTTAGGAACAACACTAGTGCGGCGTTACGCAGAAAAATTTCGAAATCATTTAGAGCTCGAGACGCAAGCAATCTCCGAACCCGAACCTCGCTTGCTAGCTTTTATCGATATTTATCGAAAGGCCCTCAAACAAGATCAATTGGTCTGTTTGTGCGCCGTGTTAGGGGCTGAGGCGCCGGGATTGCCTCCCGAAGTTACGTCAGAGGTCAAAGCTTTTTTTGATGATAATATTTCATGGCTGACGCTTACATACTCCCAACTTGGTCTTTCAAATCCAAAACCACGAGCCCAAGCTACACTATCAGCCTTGGAAGGAGCCATGATTGTGGCTTCCGTTAACGAAGATATTGGAATTTTTGAGGCAACCGCTCAAATACTGGCGACGGCCTAACTATTTACTTCCGCCCGCCAATCCAGGTCAGGATCTCCAACGCTCTGAAACTCCAGACCGGCCTTACGCTCGAAAAGCCCCATAAGCTCATTGCCGACTTTATCAAATTTGTCTTTGAGTAAAATATTCAGCGGAAAGGCTTTGAGGCTCACATCCACGTAGAAATCAACCAAGGTAGAGCCGTCGGATAATTCATGAAAAACCCAGCGATTTTCAAGAGCCCTCAGCGCGCCCTTATTGCCCGACTTTCTGACAATTATTTTATTTGCTTTTCGGTCGACGGTGACATCGCTAACGAAAACCTCTGAAATAAATTTATAACTGACCGTCGCCTCAGCTTCAAAATTTTCGATGCCATCAACACGATTGCGGTTTTTCACGCGTAAAGCTGAGATGAATTTTATGAATTTCGGATACCGCTCTACGTCCGCCACTAATGACAGCATGTCTTCGGGACGATGCAGAACTCTTCGTTTAAGTTCGGTTGCGGGCATTGCGCTTTTGGCGGGCGGCTGAGAGCTTCGCAAAATCTTCATCAGCATGGTAGCTGGAGCGGGTTAAAGGCGTGCTGGAGACCAGTAGGAAACCTTTGGCTCGTGCAATGGTTTCGTAAGCCTTGAATTCTTCCGGCGTCACAAACCGGTCAATGGCCGCATGTTTTCGTGTCGGCTGCAAATATTGTCCGATCGTCAGAAAATCAATGCCGGCAGAGCGCATGTCATCCATGACCTGCATGACTTCTTCTTTGGTTTCGCCCAGTCCCACCATCAGACCCGATTTGGTAAACTGATTTGGGTCTTGCTCTTTGACCTTTTCCAGTAAACGCAAAGAGTGATAATATCGGGCGCCCGGACGGATCTTTAAGTAGAGCCGCGGCACGGTTTCCAAATTGTGATTAAACACATCCGGCTTCGCCGCAATGACCGTTTCAGCCGCGCCGTCTTTGCGCAAGAAATCCGGCGTTAAAATTTCAATAGTAGTTTTGGGAGATTCGGCGCGAATGGCCTGAATAACGTCAACAAAATGCTGAGCCCCGCCATCGGAAAGATCGTCCCGATCAACGGAAGTAATGACCACATGGGCTAAGCCCATTTCCTTAACCGCAGTGGCGATTTTCGCCGGCTCTTCCGCGTCAAGCGGCTGAGGCATTCCGGTCTTCACATTGCAAAACGCGCAGGCCCGCGTGCACGTATCCCCTAAAATCATAAAGGTCGCGTGAGACTTCTCCCAGCACTCACCAATATTCGGACAAGCGGCCTCCTCGCACACGGTCACAAGACCTTTGTCATGGACGATTTTACGCGTTTCAGCATAGCCTTTGGATGTGGGGGCTTTTACCCGGATCCAGCTCGGCTTACGCTTAACTTCCGTGTCGGGTCGATGCGCCTTTTCGGGGTGCCGGGGCTTAGGGGCAGATTTGTCAATCAGGACAGTCATGACGGGCTAAATGGCCTTAAATCGACGCGAATACAATAGGTTTGGCCCGATATTTGCGGGAAATTAACGCATAGCTGCTATGAGCGGGAAAAAATAAGGGTGGATGGTATGTTTTCAAGGGTTACGATCCGTGAAGGTCATGATAATTTTTTCACGCCTGTCAGACTGCTTTTTGCGCTGATGGTGCTTGTCGGTCACGCCTTTGTCGTGACCTTGGGACACTCATCCGACGAACCGGCGATATTTTTTCATTATCGTCCGAGCTATTTAGCCGTCAATTTATTCTTCATCGCGTCGGGTTTTTTAGTCACAAAATCAATGCTTTACCGTGGTGATCTGGTCGAGTACGGCGCCGCCAGGGGTCTTCGAATATTCCCGGCACTATTCATCCATGTTTTATTCGTGATGTTCGCCATCGGACCCTTTGTCACCAATCAGCCTTTAGGGCAATTTTTGACGGATCCGCAGTTTTGGTCACAGCCGTTTAAAGTCTTGAGTTTTGTGGACACGGATATGGTGCTGCCGGGGGCTTTTGCTACGAATTCCGAGCAAATCGGATCAGGGGCCCTATGGACCCTCAGATATGAAGTTTTGGCCTATATTGGGACGGCAATCGCCTTTGCTCTTGGGCTTTTGAAACATAAATGGATGCTGATCGCGCAGTTTTTGATATTTGTTCTGGCTTGGCCGATTGCCCATCTGACAGGCACTTTTGATCAAATGCCGGGCACGGTGCAATCCATCCTGCGGTTCGGACTGGCTTACGGCCTGGGAGCGGCGGTCTATGCCCTACAGGACAAATTATCGTTTCATTTGCTGGGCGTGTTCGTTTTAGGCCTGGTTGCAGCTCTGTTTAACGGCACGGTCCTGTTTGAAATCGTGACCACGATTTGGCTGGGTTATATCGTCTTTTGGATGGCCTATGTGAAGATACCTGCCCTGAACGGTCTCAAGAAATTAAGCGATACATCCTACGGTATTTATATCTATCACTGGGTGATATTGCAGACCGTGTTCTTTTTCATGCCGGGCATAAATGCTTGGCTGCTCATGGCGATTACTTTGCCGATCACGGTATTGATTGCATGGCTGTCATGGCATGTGGTTGAAAAACCCATGCTGACGAAAAAGGTTAGTCTTTCCAAAGCTGTCAAAGCTCGTCTGGGTCTTGGAAAAGGCAATAAAGACGCGGTCGCGCCCGCTGAGTAATCAAATGTGCAAGGCGCGGTCATAGGCCGCCAGAACGGCTTCATGCATCATTTCCGATAATGTGGGATGGGGAAACACGGTTTCCATAAGCTCGTGCTCCGTGGTCTCCAGCGTTCGCGCTATCGTATAGCCTTGAATAAGCTCGGTGACTTCGGCGCCGATCATATGTGCGCCTAAGAGTTCGCCGGTCTTTTTATCAAACACGGTCTTGATCAGACCTTCAACTTCGCCCAGCGCAACCGCTTTACCGTTTCCGATAAAGGGGAATTTCCCGACTCTAACCGGGTGACCTGCCTCTTTGGCTTGTGCCTCGGTATAGCCGACACTGGCGATTTGTGGATGACAATATGTACAGCCGGGAATGGCATTTGCGTCGAGCGGATGAGGGTTTTGCCCGGCGATTTTCTCAATACAGATAACGCCTTCATGGGAGGCTTTATGGGCAAGCCATGGCGGCGTAGTGACATCGCCGATGGCGTAAAGTCCGGGAACACCCGTAAAGGAATATTCGTCAACGGTGATGTGGCTACGATCGATTTTCACGCCCAAAGCCTCAAGGCCCATATCTTCCGTATTACCCACAATCCCAATCGCCAGAATAATCCGGTCGAATGTCTGCGCGGTTTCTCCTTTGGCATCGGCCATGACAGCCGCAATATCACTTGTGCCCGGCTTAACGGATTTAACCTGCGTCCCCGTCAGGATTTTAACGCCCTGTTTTTCAAAAGACTTTTTCGCAAAGGCCGAAATTTCCGCATCTTCAGCCGGAAGGATACGGTCGACCATTTCAACAACGGTCACATCAGATCCGAACGCGTTATAGAAACTGGCAAACTCCATGCCGATTGCGCCTGACCCGATCACCAGTAATCGTTTCGGTAAATCCTGTGGGATCATGGCCTCTTTTGCCGTCCAGATAAATCGGCCGTCAGGCTCCAGACCGATTTGCGGAATCGTACGAGCTCTGGCGCCGCTGGCTAAAATCACATGTTTGGCCTGATAAGTGTCACCGCCGACATGGACATTCGGCGCAGGCTTACCTGCTTTCAGGCTCGCAAATCCTTCGATGACGGTTATTTTGTGCTTCTTCATCAAAAACGAAATGCCTTTGGACATTTGCCCGGCAATATCTCGGGATCTCTTGACGATGGCGCCTAAATCAAATCCGGCCGTGGCCGTCAGACCGTAATCTTTGGCATGTTGCATCTGGGTGTAAACTTCGGCGGAGCGCAAAAGCGCTTTGGTCGGAATACAGCCCCAGTTGAGACAAACGCCGCCAAGGGCCTCTTTTTCGACGATGGCCGTTTTAAATCCTAATTGGGCCGCCCGAATAGCCGTTACGTAACCACCGGGGCCTGAACCGATTACAATAAGGTCGAAGTCGGAGTTTGCCATTTTTGCACCATTCATTCGCACGCGAATTAATTCGCGTTACATACGAAAAGTTCTATAGCAAAACGAGACTGAAAAGATAGAAAAAAAGCGGTCCTTAGCGGCGCATATCCGTGCCGAGCAAGGCCTCGATCACCTGCAAACGCATGACATCGCGCAGCTCATCCACTTCGACCTCTTCGATCAGATCAAATGCCTCATCAGAGAGGCCATATCTGGCCATGCCCATGGCGATCCGTGATCTGGCCGTATCCCGCAATTCGACTTGCGCGATTTTAAGCGCCGCTGTTTCAGCTTCGCCAAACAATCCGTTGGCTGTCGCAAAATCTGCCAAGTCTAAGTAAGCGCGGTCACGCAGGTCGGACTGGCTTATATTTTCCGCCTGTTCAAATACGGCGGCGACTTTAGCTTTCGCGGGATTATTATCGGCAGACGGTAAAGACCGATCTTTCCTCGGGCGAACCGTTCGATTGGTCTCGCGCGGCGGAAGCGCAACGCGGCGCTGTTCAATTTCGTCTTCGATGATTTCAGCCGGTAGGTCGGCCACCGGAATTTCGACTTCTGCCGGATCAACCTCGACAACATTTTCAGTGATTGTTTCAGTCACTGTTGTGGTCGTTGTTGTCGTTTGCGAATCCTCGCCGCCGGTCAATTCCGTAGCGGAATAAGGATTGTCAGAGTTCTCCGCCTGATCGGCGTCATCTTTTGAATTAATATATCGCCGGAACAATTTGGGCTTCTCGCCGGTTTCACCCGTATCAATTTTCTCGGAATTTGCCGGATCAAGCTTCACCATGCCACCGGAATCTCCGGGGACCGTACTAAAATATACCATACTGCCGGCCAGTACGGCGGCGCATGTTGCTGCTACAAATGTTTTCAAGACCATGAAAAGCCCCTGTTATTCACCTGTATCCAAGCATAAACCATGCCAAGGCCGGAGAAAAGAAGAGCCTACAGTTACCGAATTTCTGTTTCAAATCGGGACGTTATCACAACATCATGGTGATTGGGTGTTCCACATAGCGCTTGAAGTGCTGTAACCATTTGGCTCCCAGCGCGCCGTCGACGACCCTATGATCACAGGTCAAAGTCACGGTCATAACCGTCGCAACAGCTAATGCACCGTCTTTGACAACAGGCCGTTTGGCTCCGGCGCCGACCGATAAAATCATTCCGTGAGGTTCATTGATGATGGATCCGAATTCGCGAATGCCCATCATACCCAGATTTGAAATACTGAATGTCCCGCCTTGATATTCCTGCGGC
>CALJNJ010000137.1 GCA_937981945.1 uncultured Caulobacterales bacterium
AATGGAAATATGAGACCGAGTTTTAAGCCGAAGCAATCTTGATGGCGTCTTCCGCCAATTGCGTCAGTACTTTGAAGTCACCTTTTTCAATGGCATCTTTCGGCGTGAGCCATGAACCGCCGCACGCCAGAACCGCAGGAACCGCCAAATATTCGTTCAAATTCGCCGGATTAACGCCGCCTGTCGGCATGAAACGAACATCGCGAAACACAGACGACAAAGCTTTCAACATTTTGGGCCCGCCTGACAGAGATGCCGGGAAGAATTTCACCGTCCGAAGACCCCAATTCCAAGCTTGCTGAAGCTCGGTTGCGGTCGCAATACCGGGTAGCAAAGGGATATTTGCATCATTGGCCACGCTCACGGATTTTTCGTCCAACCCCGGCGAAACAATGAAACCTGCGCCGCGATGAATAACTTCTTTGCATTGATCAGCGCTCAGAACAGTTCCGGCGCCAATATGGGCCTCAGGAAACTCTTTTGCGATCGCTTCAAGACAATCCAGCGCTGCATCGGTTCGCAAGACAACTTCCAAAACGTCGAGACCGCCGGCCAATAAGGCCTCAGATATTTTAAGCGCCGTTCCGACATCATCTGACTGAACCAAAGGCACAACCCGCTTGGCCTCTAAGGTACGGATCAGTTTACTTGTCATTGTTTCACCTGTTGCGATTTTAAATTCGCGCCGTTCTGGCATAAGATTGTGTACTGTCAACCTTCAAGTTTTTTAGCTTGCGTCTGATGGTGACTGAATTACTCTGCCTCAACGCCGAAATAACATAAATTGGCTATTTGGAGGGGAATTATGCGGAAACTATTGGCCTTAAGCTGTGCGCTGCTCGCGCTGAACGCTTGCTCGGAAAAAACGCCTGATACAAAGCTGGAAACAACGGAAAACAACGTTGCACCGCCCGCAGCAAATTCCGCATCTAATTATCCGTCAAATGTTTATTTTGGTGATCTGCACATTCACACGAAAAACTCCTTCGACGCCTATATTTTCAACGTTCGCAGCACGCCCGATGATGTATATCGGTTTGCAAAGGGTGAAAGCGTCCGCCACCCGGCCGGATATGATATAAAGATATGGGGCGACCCTCTGGATTTTGTCGGCACGACCGATCACGGCGCTTATATGGGTATTCTGCCGGCGATGAATACCGAAGGACATCCCCTGTCTAAAGTCGACTGGGCGCAAGGCATGTTCGGAACGGACCCGGCCCTGATCACGCAAGCTTTCGGCAGAATTGGCGATTCCGTTCGCAGCGGTGTGCCGTATGACGAGATATATGATCGCGATATTATTGACAGCGCTTGGAAAGAGTCCGTTGACGCCGCTGACCGCCATTACAATCCCGGTAAGCTGACTACGTTTTCAGCTTATGAATATACCTCCGTTAAAACCCGTGAAAACGATGATGGGTTTGTCGGCGGCAATTTGCACAGAAACGTAGTCTTCAGAGATAAAGCCCCCAAGCGCCTTTTCTCAACCCTCGACTCTACCAATCCCGAAGACTTATGGGACTGGATGGATGAAGAACGGGCGGCGGGCCGTGACGTTATGGCGATCCCCCATAACTCCAATGTTTCTGACGGCAAGATGTTTGACATGGTGACCTATGACGGCAAACCCTTTGACCGGGCTTATGCCGAGCAACGTGTTTTGAACGAACCTATTGTCGAGATGACCCAGGTAAAGGGCACGTCTGAAACCCACCCCGCTCTCTCGCCCAATGACGAGTGGGCCAATTTTGAGATCTATGAGGATCTCTTAAGCTCTTATACAAAATCCAAAATAAACGGCAGCTATGTGCGCGAAGCACTGGCTCTTGGTTTGAAAGTCAAATCCGACACCGGAACAAATCCTTACAAATTCGGAATGATCGGGGCATCCGACACCCATGTGGCGGGCGGCGCATTTGATGAAAAAGACTATTGGTCAAAAGTCGGCATTTTAGATGCAACGCCCGTAGCGCGCGGGTCCGTCCCGCCCGGAGGCGCCAAATCATGGGAAGGGATTGAACGCGATCAAAATGCTGAGCATTGGTTTAGTAAATGGGGCGCATCAGGGCTGGCCGCTGTTTGGGCACCTGAGAATACCAGAGAAGCTATTTTTGATGCCATGCGGCGCAAAGAGACCTATGCGACCTCAGGCCCGCGTCTGAAAGTCAGAATGTTTGCCGGTTACAACATTGATGCTTCCTTGGTGAACGATAATGATCTGGTTGTGAAAGCCTATGAAGGCGGCGTTCCCATGGGCGGAACACTAGCCAAAAGCGATCAGGCACCCGGCTTTATTGTATGGGCCGCTCGCGATCCCAAAAGCGCGCCGCTGCAGCGGGTTCAAATGATCAAAGTTTGGTATGAAAACGGCAAGGCCCAAGAAAAGCTTTTCGACATTGCCTGCTCTGACGGCGGAAGCCCAGACGCTGTAACACGGCGCTGCCCGGATAACGGCGCATCTGTTGATCTGAGCGATTGTTCTATTTCCGCGGATAAAGGGGCACCTGAATTGAAAACTTACTGGACGGATCCTGATTTTGATGCAGACATCTCCGCGTCATATTATGTTCGCGTATTGGAAAACCCAACGTGCCGCTGGTCCACATGGGACGCTTTGAAAGAAGGCGTTGAACGTCACCCGGACTTACAGCCGACCCTGCAAGAGCGGGCCTGGACATCACCGATCTGGTATGACGCACAATAAACGTAACTGAGCATGACAAAACTATTACGCGATCCGCTCATCCATTTTATTGCCTTGGGAGCAATCTTATTTGCCGCCCATGGCCTTTATGAACGGGCGGTCCTGAAGTCTGATTATACGATTTATGTATCGGCTGAAGAAATTCAGCGGCAGGCCGCCATTTTCGCCACCGAAAATCAGCGGCAACCATCTGACGAAGACATTCAAGGCCTGTTATTTGCCCATGTTGAAGAACAGATATTGATGCGTGAAGCCGAGCGTTTGGGGCTGAGTGATAATGACACCATAATCAGACGCAGGCTCGCGCAGAAAATGCGTTTTATGCTCAATGATGAAACGCCGCCTAACCCGGGTAATGAGGACGTGTTGCGGGAC
>CALJNJ010000138.1 GCA_937981945.1 uncultured Caulobacterales bacterium
TAAGGACCGCTGCCCATCCAAACGGCCATGTTTTTGGCCTTCACGCCTTTTTGCTCGAGGGCTTCCAGTTGGGACTTCGATTTAGCGCTGACCGATAACATCATTTCAGGTGCCAACCTGGCGAGCTTGGCCGCCTGCCCCTCACTGTAACTGATCAAGATCACTTGATCTTCCAGACCAAATTTGCGCACCGCATCGACCACATATTCATATTTGGCGCTACTTTTAAAATCGACTTCCAAATAGATTTTGTCTTTCGCCAGTTTCAGCACGTCTTCAAATCGGATGAGCGGGTCGGCACTGAAATCCCCATCGGTTTCCTTCAGCAAATAGTTTTGCGCTTGCCCCCAATTATCGGATGCAACCGCGCCTTTCCCGGATGATTTTTCATCCCAGACGCCATCATGAAACAAAACGTGGGTCCCGTCGCGCAGACCGGCCACATCAATTTCCGCAAACAAGATACCGCGTTCGATAAGGGCTTTGAGCGAGCTCCCGGCATTTTCCGGCAAGTTCTCTTTTTTCGATGTCCCGCGGTGTGCCGCCACAAAAGCGGCGCTTTCCGGCAGACAAGAAAGCTGCGTTCTGACCGATGGCAGTTCACTGATTATCGCAGGTTCTATGGATGTATCGACCTGTGAGCCCTGATCGGCTTTACAAGCCGGGAAACCGGCGATGATCATTATCGCGCAAATAAGCTTTTTCATTCTACCCTCAAAGAAAATCCCGCCCGAAGGCGGGATCTGAACAATGGTTTTACGCTTCCCTATTTCGGGACCGGGAACCCTCGGTCGCGCATCAAAGCTGACATCTCAGCATCACGGCCTCTGAAGGCGCGGTATGCATCAGCAGGATCAACGGCATTTCGCGGCGCGAATAGATGGTCGCGAAGTTTTTGCGCCATTTCCTTATCGTAGAAACCGCCCGGACTTTCAGCAAAAGCCTCGGCTGCGTCCGAGGTCAAAACATCTGCCCACATGTAGCCATAATAGGCGGTGGCGTAACCTTCGCCGCTAAAGACGTGTCCGAAGTGTGGTGAGCGATGACGCATGGGAAGCTCACTCGGCATACCGAGGCCTGCCAAAGTTTCGCGCTCAAAACTGTCAGGGTCAATTCCGGCCGGGTCCGTCGTGTGATATTTCATATCCATCAAGGCAGACGCCAAATATTCCGTCGTTGCAAAACCCTGGTTAAAGGTCGCGGCTTTTTTGATCTTCTCAACCAGTTCTGCCGGCATTGGCTCTCCGGTTTTATAATGGACAAGATAATTATTGATCACCCGATCCGTGGATAACCAGCGCTCCAATAATTGCGACTGAAATTCCGTATAATCGCGGACACCGCCGTGCGAGCTCGGATATTCAACATCCGCGGCCAAGAAATGCAATGCATGCCCAAACTCGTGGAAGAATGTTTCCGCATCATCCCAAGACACAAGGACCGGTTCGCCCGGCGTGCCTTTGATGAAGTTTGAATTATTGGACGACAGAACATTGGTTGCACCGTCATAGGTCGTGTAAGATCTGTAATAAGTTGCCCAAGCGCCGGAGCGTTTGCCGTCTCTGGCAAACGGATCCAAATACCAAAGACCGATATGATCACCTGAAGTTTTGTCTTTAACTTCCCAGACATTGACGTCTTCATGGAAAACCGGAACGGACCCTTCGGCCACCGGCACAAAATCGTAATTAAACAGCTCTCCGGCGACCATAAACATGGCGTCAGTCAGCTTGTCCAATTGCAGATATTCTTTGACCTCATCGGAGTTCAAATCATAGCGATCTTTCCGCACTTTCTCCATATAGTAGCGGTAATCCCACGGCTCGATTGTGATGTTTGCACCTTCACTGTCGGCAAGAGCCTGCATGTCGGCAACTTCTTCTTTGACGCGGCCGATAGCAGCCGGCCAAACGGCCTCCATTAGGGCCATGGCATTTTCCGGGGTTTTGGCCATACGGTCGCCCAAACGCCATTCTGCGTAATTTTTGAAACCAAGTAATTTAACCCGCTCATCCCGCAGCTTCAAAATCTCAGCGATGATCGCGTTATTATCAAACTCATCGCCATTGTCGCCGCGATTATAGTAATTTTCCCAAACAGTTTTACGCAAATCCCGCTCCGTGGAATATGTCAGGAAAGGATCCATAGATGAACGTGTGTTTTTAATAGCATAGCGCCCGTCTTCGCCTTTTATGGATTTAGTGAAGGCTTCCGGCAGGCCGCCAATTTGATCTTCAGTCAAATAGGTCACATAGCCCTGTTCGTCGTTAAGGACATTGTTTCCGAAAGTTGTATGCAGCTCAGCCAAACGCTTATTAATGGCCGCATAGCGCTTCTTTTTATCGGCGTCCAATTTCGCGCCGGACCTTACCAATCCCTCATAGGACAGCTTCACAATCCGCTGAGCCTCAGGTGTCAGTTTCTTCAGGGCCGGCTTATTATTGTAGACTGCTTCGATGCGCTTGAAGAGTTTTTCATTTTGAGAAATTTTTGACGAAAACTCAGAAAGCGCCGGTACCATTTCGCCCTGAATTTTACGAAATTCCGGGGAGGAATTATTGGACGACCAAATTCCCCAATAGGAATAAACCCGACCTAAATCTTCGCCGGCTTTTTCAAGCGGTACAATCGTATTGTAAAATGTCGGTTCTTCAGGATTAGACGTAATTTGATCAATCTCTGACAATTGACGCGCCATGCCCCATTCCAAAGCCGGCTTTAGATCACTCAGCTGAACTTTATCAAAGGCCGGAACACCGCCAAACGGGCCTTCCCATTCAGCCAGCAACAAATTGTCGGGTAGCTCTGCCTTATCAAACGGGAAAAACTCAACCGCATCTCTGGTTTTCTTCTTGGCATCAAAGACAATTTCTTTGACGTTTTCAGTCGTGCCGGAAACATCGCTGCTTTTCGGCGCTTCGCAAGCTGCCAAGGCTAAAGCCGCCACGCCGGTCACTAATAAGGTTTTCATACGCATAATAATCTCCTAACGGTATTTGTGAGCCCGGGTTTCGTCCCGGGTCGGGTTATATCTGTCTCTCAATTCTCTTTGACGCGAATTGAGAGATTGTTCTTCGCCGTCTATCATAATGAAAGTCGGCGCGCTTGTAACCTGCAAAGGGTCACCGTCCCATATGACAAGGGTCGTATCGGTCTGTCCTTTGATGAGTTTCCCCGTATTCACGCCGAACCAATCGGCCGGAACGGAGGAAACAGCCGCAAACGCGCTGTCCCAGTCAAGACCGTTGGCGACGGCATTGCCGGCGTGTTGATTAAGGACCCGTACATTATGAGATGTGCTTTCGGAAAAGCTCATCAGGGCAAAATCTATTCCGGCATCTGACAACAGTTTTGCGTTATCAATGCGTGATCCGACCGTATCAAAAGACCCCGGCAAATTAGCGACCGGGTCAATGATAAGCTTCAGATCAGCTTTGGCAATATCCTCAGCAACCATCCAAGCTTCCGCCGCTCCCGCAACGATGACATCAATACCGTATTCCTTCTTTAATTCGATAATGCTGAGAAGATCCGATGCCCTGTCAGCCCCAACAATGATCGGCTTTGCGCCGCGCGCCGCCGGTGACAAAGCCGAAGCGTCACGTCTGGGCAAGGCGTCACCGTCTTCGGGCCCTTTATAGCGCGCCGGATAAGCCGCAGCGTCGTTAAGTGCGGCCCGCAATTGAGACATAGCTGCCGGGCGGGACCCGCCCGCTATCCGAGCGCCTCGTGATCCCAATTGCACATAGACAAAACTGTCTGCGTCCAACACGGAATCAAAACTGCCGCTCATATCCGCGACTAATCCGGTGCCCGAAAATATGTTATGGGACGGCCGTCCGACGATCGCCGCATGGGTAACACCCGAAACCCGCGTATTACCTATAATAGGCGATTTCGGGTTAAATCCGTCCGCGGTAACATCAGAAACGGATGTGGACGCGTCTTTGGCGCTGGTGTCATTTGTGGAATCTTCAGCTCCTATTTCAACGAGACCTAAAGACGTTAGCGGCGCAAACAAGCCCGGGGTGACCCACTGACCGGTTCCGTCAATGGTTCGGGCCCCGGCGGGGGCTTTAATATCTTGTCCGATTTGAGTGATCCTGCCGTCTCTTACCACGAGGCTGGCCCGGTCCATTTTCCCAAGCCGCGCATTTGTGACAATAGTCGCGTCCTTGATAAATAAGGTTTCGGCAATTGCCGGTGTTGCTACGGTGAGCGAAACAGCGGCTGATATCAGAAATTTTGAAAGTCGTGTCATTTCAATCTCCTATTCGCTACTCATTTGAGGGCCGGGATGTCCCAATTTAAAATCGCTGCGCGGTTTCAGTCCGGCAGCGCGGTCAAGCATCAATGCGCCGTCAATCCAAACTTGGTCGGCGACCGCATAAGTCGAAAACGGATTTTCAGACCAAAGGACCAGATCGGCGCGCTTGCCGGCTTCGACAGATCCTGTTTCTTCGTCTATACCCAGAGCCTTAGCCGGGTTTAGCGTCAGCCATTGCCACGCTTCAGCTTCGGAAATATCCAGACCCGCCCGATTTCCGTTCGCCCAGGTTTTGGCAACTTCTTGATTGAGCCTTTGTATGCCCATATCGCTGTCGGAGTGGATCATGGCACAGGCGCCCTGTGCATGCACAAAGGGAACGTTTTCCTGAATTGTGTCGTAAGCTTCCATCTTGAAGCCGTACCAATCCGCCCACATGGCCGCGCAGGTATCGTTTTCTGCCAGGATATCGCCGATTTTATAAGCTTCGATAGCGTGGTGGAACGTGGTGATTTTATAGTCGAACTCTTTGGCAACATCGAGCAGCTGAACCATTTCGTCGGCCCGGTAGCAGTGCATTTGCACCAATATTTCGCCCGATAAAACGCCTGCCAGCGTTTCCATGCGCAGATCACGTTTCAAATCGTCACCGGCGTCCAGTTTCTTTTTCTACTCCTGAGCCGCAATCCATTGTTTTCTGTATCCGGCTAAATTGCCCATACGGGACCCCGGACCGCCTTTTTGACCGTAGACCCGTTTGGGGTTTTCGCCGCACGCCATTTTCAGCGTGTAAGGTGCATCCGGAAATTTCATCCCTTGTACGGATCGTGACGGTACATTTCGCAAGGTCACGCCGCGCCCGCCGAACAGATTGGCGGAACCCGGAAGGATATGAAGCGTCGTAATACCGCCCGCCAAGGCCTCATCAAAGCCAGGGTCTTGCGGCCAAACACCGTGCTCTGCAAAGACTTCGGCGGTTACCGGCCCTGTTATCTCATTGCCGTCATTATGGGCA
Organism: uncultured Caulobacterales bacterium; assembly: GCA_937981945.1. Classification (GTDB taxonomy): domain Bacteria; phylum Pseudomonadota; class Alphaproteobacteria; order Caulobacterales; family Maricaulaceae; genus JACOMS01. Next base: position 5,283 of record CALJNJ010000138.1, read on the forward strand.
TTGACGCTCGGTGACGGATAATCCCCTAAGTGTGAGTGAATATCGATAATGCCGGGGGTAATGTAACGGCCGGCGGCATCAATGGTCACATCATATTCCCCGTCGCCCACATCGCCGACGGACACAATCTTGCCGTCCTGCATGAGGACAGAGCCGTTTTCTATAGCTTCGCCATTGCCCAAAATGATATTGGCATTGGTGATTAATGTTGTCTCTGACGGAAACGGTGCATAAGTGGATGCGAAAGCGATTTTCGTTTCGCTCCCCTCTCCATCAACCTGTTTGTCATCCCCTGTTTCGTTACAGCCTGCGAAGGCGAATAACGCAGCGCCCATCAGCGCCGACAATTTGATTTTTCTCATAACTCTGCTGTTAACCACACTTGTCGTTTTGCGGCAAGCAGCAGACATTAAATTTTAGTTAGATTATCTTGTGAGCGCGCCTGTCATAGATTAGCCTTAGCCTCCAAAGCATGACAGGAAAACTCCATGAAAATGATCCAAAACTTTGAAGTTCAAGGCGGCCCCGCATTCGGGCAGCAAAATTTGCCCAAACTCAGAGCTGCCATGGCCGGGATGGGGCTGGACGGGTTTTTGATCCCTCATGAAGATGAATATCAAAATGAATATCTGCCGGATTGCAATGAACGCCTGATGTGGGCCACCGGATTTACCGGGTCAGCCGGGGCCGCCATCGTGATGAAAGATAAGGCCGCCATGTTTGTCGACGGCCGCTATGTGATCCAAGTGCGCTCGCAAGTGGATGAGACGCTGTTTGCTTATAAACGCCTGGAAGACCGCGGCGTGACCACCTGGCTAAAGGAAAATGTTAGCTCCGGCGACAAAATCGGGTACGATCCGCGGCTTCACAGCCCGTCAGCCCTCAGCGCGCTCAAAAATGCCGTTGAACTGTCCGGCGGTGAACTGATCGCGCTTGACGACAATCCCATTGATAATGCCTGGGATAATCGCCCGCCGGAACCGGTGACGCCGGTGATCATACAGCCCGAAAAATATGCGGGCGAAAGCCATGACAGCAAACGCACGCGCATCGGTGCCGCGATCGCTGAAAAAAATGCCGAGGCCGCGCTAATTACGTCCCCGGCGTCTATTGCCTGGCTTTTAAACATTCGCGGCGGAGATGTGATGTGCACACCGCTGCCGCTTTCCACCGCAATCATCAAAGCCGACGGGCACGTCGATCTTTTCATCAAACCTGAGAAGATGTCAGACACGGTTCGAACTCATTTGGGAAATTCTGTGACAATCCACAATGAAAAAGGATTGAATGACGGTCTGGCCGCCCTCGCCGGCCTCAAGGTCATCGCTGATCCCGGGACGACTTCCGCTTGGTATTTTGATCGTTTGAAAGACGCACATGCCGAAATCATCAAAGCGCAGGATCCGATCGCCATTCCAAAGGCTTGTAAGAATTCAGCTGAAATTGCGGGAACCACCGAAGCCCACAAACGTGACGGGGCCGTGATCACGAAGTTTCTTTACTGGCTTGATACGGAGGCCCAGTCCGGCGCCTATGACGAGATTGAGGCGGCGCAAGTTTTGGAAAAACTCCGCCATGAAACAGGCGTCTTAAAAGACCTGTCATTTGAAACAATTTCGGGCGCAGGTTCCAATGGTGCGCTTTGCCATTACCGCGTCTCCGAAGCCACGGTCAACAAGCTGTCCAAGGGTGATTTATACTTGGTCGACAGCGGCGGGCAATATGCCGACGGGACCACGGACATCACACGGACCGTTCCCATCGGAACGCCAAGTGATGACATGAAGCGCATGAATACTTTGGTTCTCAAAGGTCATATTGCATTGTCGGTTGTACGGTTTCCCAAAGGCACAACAGGGTCTAATTTGGACGCTTTGGCGCGGATGAATTTGTGGGCTCAAGGATTTGACTATGACCATGGCACCGGTCACGGCGTCGGCGTCTTTCTGGGCGTTCACGAAGGACCGCAGCGCATTTCAAAAGCGCCCAATACGGTGGCCCTGCGCCCCGGCATGATCGTCTCCAATGAACCCGGATTTTACAAAGACGGCGCCTACGGCATCCGAATTGAAAATCTTCAATACGTCACGGAGGCAAGCGAGATAAAGGGCGGCGAACGTCCCATGCATGGGTTTGAGTATGTGACCCTTGCGCCAATTCATAAAGGCTTAATTATCAAAGACATGCTCACAGAAGATGAAGTGAATTGGGTCAATAACTATCACGCTGACGTCTGGAAAGAAATCAGTCCGCGCGTCGAAGGTGACGTGAAAGATTGGCTGAAGGAAGCCTGCGAGGCGTTATAAAAAAGCTCCCGAAAATCGGGAGCAGTTGGGAAGAATAATTGGCGCCGTCCTACCGACTGAATTCCGGGGGTTAGGGGGTAGGCTTGGAAACCTCTCGGCAGGACGACAAAAATTTACGCGACGTTGGCGAATTGGTTCATTGTGTTATGTTCGCCGCCGGCTTTCAGCGCGCGATCACCACCGGTCATTTCCTTAAACGTATCGCCAAGGTCAGAGCCGACTTCATGCTGGTGCTTCACCGCAGAAACATTTGTGCGAATTTCTTCACGCTGAATATTTTTGACGTAAGCCAACATTTTCAGATCGCCGAAATAGCCTTCGGAAAGATCGTTCATCAACTTGGCCGTTCCGTGGAATGTCGGCAAGGTGATCAGATTGTGAAACACACCGGCTTCGCGGGAAATATCGGTTTGGAAAGCCTGCAATCTGGCGTCAGCTTCGATACCCAGCGGGTCATTGTCAAAACGTGCCGACATCAGCTCAGCTTCGGGATAAGAGCTTTCATGGATCTTACCTTCGGCAATCCAATCTTCGCGAACTTGCTTGCGCAGATTGAGGGTCCAGTTAAAGCTGGGTGAGTTATTGTAAGTCAGCTTGGCATTCGGCACGGCCTCTTTGATGCGGTTCACCATACCGGCGATACGCTTTACATTTGGCGTAGCTGTTTCGATCCAGAGCAAATCGGCGCCGCCATCCGTCAGAGACGCGATGCAATCCTCAACAACCCGGTCTTCGCCGGTATCGGCGCGGAACTTATAAAGGCCGTTCGGCAGACGGGTCGGCTTCACTAAATTACCGTCCAATTGAATAGCAATTTCGCCGTCGTCTAACTGGTTGATGTCAGAGACCGGCGTTGTGTCGAGCCATTTCGTATACTCAGCAGCGTGATCGCCGGCTTCGCGGGAAACGGGGATTTTTTGTGTCAGGCCGGCGCCGAGACTGTCGGTCCGGGCAACAATAACGCCATCATCGACACCGAGTTCTTCAAAAGCCATGCGAACGGCACGGAGTTTTTCGATGAAATCTTCACGCGGAACGGTCACTTTACCGTCCTGGTGGCCACAGTGCTTGGCATCAGAGACCTGATTTTCGATCTGTATGCAGCACGCGCCCGCTTTGATCATTTCCTTTGCCAGCAGGTAAGTGGCGTGAACATTGCCAAAACCGGCGTCAATATCAGCGATAATCGGGCGGACATAAGATTCGTGTGCGTCGATTTTAGCAATAACAGAGGCTTTGTCGTCCGTTGTCTTAAGCTCGGCAAATAAATCATTGAGCTCGACTTCATCGGCTTGACGCAAAGATGTATAGATTTCTTCGATCAAATCAACAACGGCGGTTTTTTCGTGCATGGACTGATCAGGCAAATGTCCGAAACGGTTCCGAAGGCCCGCGACCATCCAGCCGGACAGATAAACATAAGCTTTGTCCAGCGTACCTTTTTGGCGCTTAATAGCGCGCATCATTTGCATGGCGTGAAAACCGGACCAGCACCCCAATGATTGGGTAAATTTGGAACTGTCGGCATCATATTCGGCCATATCCTTGCGCATTAACGTCGCCATTTCGCGAGCAACGTCCAAATGGGTAGAATAAGTGTTTTGAAGCTTAAGCTGCGCCAAATCTTCAAGGCTTACGCCGCCCGGCGCGCCATTGGGATAGCGGGTTTCAAGGGC
>CALJNJ010000139.1 GCA_937981945.1 uncultured Caulobacterales bacterium
GCCGCCGTTTATAACATAATCCGGGCAATAAAGAATGCCGCGTTTTTTAAGCTCTGCACCCATTTGCGGCTCAGCCAATTGGTTATTGGCAGCTCCGCCGATAATTTTGGCCTTAATTTCAGGCAGGCTCTCGGCATTGATTGCGCCGCCAAGGGCACATGGAGCAAAGATATCCGCCTCTTGCCGATGAATTTCATTGGGATCTACAATCGCGGCGCCCAATTCTTCCTTTGCCCGGTTCACGGCCGCCGAATTAATATCAGCGACCAACAAGTCAGCCCCGGCCGCATGAAGTTTTTCACACAAGCTGTATCCCACATGTCCCAATCCCTGAACGGCAACCTTAAAGCCCTTCAAACTGTCAACGGCATAGGCGCGCCGCGCGGCGACTTGCAATCCCCGAAACACGCCCTCAGCCGTCACGGGCGACGGATCCCCTGAGGCCGCCTCACCTTCATCCAGTCCCGCTACATAGGGCGTTTGTGTTCTGACCACCGTCATATCTGCGGTTGAGACGCCCACATCCTCAGCCGTACAATAAACACCGCCCAAACTGTCAACGGCCCGCCCGTAGGCTTCAAATAAACGAACGCGGTCAAATTCGCCGGCGGGGCGCATAATAACGCCTTTTCCGCCGCCAAACGGTATATCAGCCATGGCATTTTTATAGCTCATGGCCCGACCTAAATTCAGGGCATCATCAATCGCAGCTTGTTCGTTTTTGTAGGTCCACAAGCGCGTTCCGCCTGCGGCAGGCCCGCGCCTTGTATTATGGACGGAAATAATCGCCCTTAATCCCGATGTCGGGTCCGCAAAAAAGTGCAAACCCTCATGATTGTCAAAGTTGACGCTTTCGAAAACTGACATAGTTCCTCATACGGCTAATTCTCAGAACGTATTTTGCCGTCTACAGTGATTGATGGGAATAAAAATGCCTATATTTTGTTAATCGCAGAAGAATTATTCTGCCTGATCACAAATACTTATTGCAGGGTTTCCAGGCCCGAGGCTGCCGCCTGCAATATTTGAACGGCCAGCGCCGCGCCTGTTCCGTCACCCAAGCTCACACCGAAATCATAGGTCGGCTTCAATCCGATACGATCGAGCAAGGCTTCATGGGCGGGCTCAGATGTCAGGGCACCGGCGCGGCAATGGTCGATAGCGGCCGGATTAATTGCATGAACGACAGCGGCAGCCGCGCACACGACAAATCCGTCTAATATGATCGGAATCGACTGATGTCTGGCGGCCACAATGGCGCCGACCATGCCGGCAATATCCCGGCCGCCGAAATATTGAAGATAGGTCAAAGCGTTGGCGCCCGATAAATCATGAGCGGACAAAGCTTCTCTGACCGCATTAATCCGCGTTTCGGCAGAATGATCATGAGCCCCCGCCCAATAATCTGCCGTTCCGCCGTAAAGTCCCTGAGCAATTGTCGCTGCAGCGGTGGCCGACCCCGTACCGGCATTGCCGAGCGCGATAATATCAGCGCCTTCCGCGACCACTTCCATGCCAAATGCAATAGCCGCCGCGCACTCCTTTTCGCTAAGGGACGGATGCTCTCTGATATCCGGCACGGGATGCTCAACGCCCATTTCATAGACTTTAAAAGCAGAGTTCATATTGGCCGAAATACCGCGTACGACAGCTTTGTATTTTGTAAGACCATCTACCCGTCTGCGGGCAACAATTGACGGGTCGTCATCCATGACATGACCTGCGACGCCGTGCGTGCCGGCAAAAACAGCGATCAGCGGCCGCGAAACCGCCGGCATTTTCTTTCTTTGCCACGAGGCTAGCCAGACTAATTCCTCTTCCAGACGGCCTAAAACAGGCGCAGGTCCCGGAAACGCTGCCAGCGTCGCCCGAACAGCCGCCGCACAATCGGAATCGCCGGCCGGTGCCGTTTCGATCAGATTTTTTATGTCGTCCATCGGCGCTGAATTCGTCACGCGCTTTACCTCATGTTTATTATATTGTGGTTTATACTGATTCAGTAACGAATGAATGTCTATCGATTGTACTTAACAAAAACATAATATTGGGCTGAGGATATGGGAATGACGGGGAAAGTATTAAGAGATACACTGCTGATTGGCAGTATTGCGCTGGGAACCGGCTATTTAGCTATCCATAAAGACAAAGTTTATGAGATGATGGGTATTTCCGTCAATGTGACTCGTAATGAAACGGCTCCGACCCCGCAAGTCGAGCCCAAAGCTGAGTCCTCCATGCCCGTCACGAAATTACAAGGAATTGCCGTATCTGTCCCTCGCAAAGACGGGCAATATTGGGCAACCGGCCGCGTCAACAACGGCATGGTGAACTTTCTGGTAGATACCGGGGCAACGTCCGTAGCGTTGACCCCCGAAGATGCCCGCCGCGCCGGCATAAATCTCAATGATTTGGTTTACAATGTGCCGATCGCCACGGCAGCAGGTCAAAACACGGCGGCCGCAGTTCAGCTCAAAAGCATTACCATCGGCCCGATTACCATTCGTGACGTAAGGGCCATCGTCGTTCCCGAAGGTCTGCATACATCACTTCTGGGCATGTCCTTCTTGGGCGAGCTGCAAAAGGTAGAAGCCACGCCTCACGCTTTGATCCTGCGCTTATAGGGCTTTACGGACCATATTTAGGGCAACAAGAACTAAGAATATTCCAAATACACGTCTGAGTTTGTGTTGATCCATTTTGTGGGTCGCTCTGGCCCCATAAGGGACCACAAATATCAGGGACAGTGCAATAAAGACGAATCCCAATAAATTGACATAACCCAGGGAAAACTCAGGACGTCCCGGGACATCCCAACCGCTGATGATCCAGCCGATGGTCGCCGGGATACTGATAAACACGCCGATACCTGACGCTGTTGCGATAGCTCTCTTGATCGGCATAGCGCACATCATCATCAAAGATGTCGACAGCGCGCCGCCGCCAATGCCCATGAGCGATGAAACGATCCCAATACTCCCGCCGCCAATCGGCAACGCCAATCCGCCCGGAACATTATCTCTGAGTTTCCAATTGGGACGGCCGAAAATAAACTGCAGCCCGATGATAAAAGCAACTACGCCAAAAATCAGGCTAAGCTGATTTCCCGACAACACCTTCCCCAAATACCAAGCTGCAAACAAAGAGCCGGCTCCAATCCAAAGGCCCCAGCTTTCAAGCGGGTTTTTCGGCCATAACAGATTCCAATCCACGGCGCCGTGTTGATGATGGGCCCTGACGGAGCGCACAGATCCCACCACGATCACAGCGGAAGACGTCGCAACGGCGCAGTGCATTAAAATGCTCTCGGGCACGCCCAAAAACGGAAAGATAAAAAATAAAACCGGCACCATAATAGATCCGCCGCCTATGCCGAAAAGCCCGGCTGCATAGCCCGTGACTATCCCAGTCACCAAAAGCGTCCCGGCCATCATAAGAATTTGCGGGTCCACTAGGCCGCTCCGCTCATTGCCCGGCGTGTCTCAAGCGCCGCCGCGATTGTTTCCGCAGGGCTGTATTGCTTGGCGATGGATTCGCTGAGCGTTCGGCGCCATAGCCGAGCGCCGGGCAGGCCGGCGTAAATACCCATAATATGACGTATCAGGGCTTTAACCGAGCGATCATCCGACCGGGCCGCATATTCAATCATTTGTTTCACAATGTCTTCGCGCGATAAGCCATTTGGGGCGTCACCGTAAATAAGCTCATCGACTTGGGATAAAATCCAGGGCGTGTGATAGGCGGCCCGCCCCAGCATTATTCCGTCCAATCCCTCGGCCGCCTCGACGGCGCTTTTTAAATCCGCGAGCCCGCCATTGAGTTCAATGGCTACATTCGGAAATTCATCTTTCATGCGTCGAA
>CALJNJ010000140.1 GCA_937981945.1 uncultured Caulobacterales bacterium
ACTAATGTGGCCTCGACTTCTCTTTTGTCTTTGAGGGTCACAATGATTTCTTCAGCGTCATTGACCACATGATGATTGGTCAGAACATAGCCTTGGGCCGCGTCCACAATGACGCCGGATCCGATCGATCCGCTCGGTCTGGAATTTGGGAGCTGCCCGCCAAAGAACCGTTCAAAAAATTCGTCGGCCTGCGGATTACTGCGGGCTTTGGTTTTGCCTTCCGTCCGAATGCTGACAACGGCCGGTGTGACACGTTCCAGCAGCGGGGCCATGGTCAAGACGCCCCGGCTCTTATCCACGGTCAAAGCACTGCTTTGGCCAATGGCAGGTCCGAAGAGACTGTCAGAAAGGGCTACCGGCGCAGCAATTAGAGCAGCACCCATCGCCGATGCGAGTAAGAATTTTCGCATGTTCACTCCTTATTTATTTTATCAAGCCACCAAGATTTAAGATATTTAGACTAAACCTCAAGAGAACTGTGCAGAATCTAACAGTAATTTAAGGCCCATATTCAAAACTGAATAGGGCAGCGGATGAAATTGTTCTTTGATTTTTGTGGTTTTGACCTGTTATCAGACGGGCAAAGGAAATCTTATGTCTACGCCATTTATAGATCCGCGCCGCCCCCGCCCCCGTATCCGACCGGTGAAGGCTATGCGCCATATGCAAAATCTGTTGAACGACAAAGAAGATACGGAACAGGTTTTTCACATTATGGATTGTCTCAACGGCAATAATATTGAGCGCAAACTCAAGGCGTTTGTGAAAACTGAAGAGGGCGCGCAGTGCTTTGAGCGCCGCCGTTTTTTGCCCGAAATTCTCGATGACCATGAGACATTAAAAAAGCTGCCGGACGGGACGGTCGGCCGCGCTTATGTGGATTTCATGGAGCGTGAAGGATTGACCGCTGCCGGTCTCGTTGAGGAAAGCGAGAAATGGTATGACGCCAACCAAAAATTTGACGATGATCTGGAGTTCTTTGGCTACCGCATGCGCGACACGCATGATCTGCTGCATGTCTTAACCGGCTATGGCCGTGATCAATTGGGCGAAACATCGGTTTTGGCCTTTACACACGGAACCAATGGCGGGTTCGGCAATTTGTTCATCGCCTATATCGGCGCGCGTGAATTGGCGAAATTGTCGGACAATCCGGCGCGGATTATGGCATCGGTCAAAGAAGGTCGTCGTAACGGCAAAAACTGCTTGTCCCTGATGCAGGAAGACATTGTCAAATTATTGGCAGAACCTTTGGACGATGCGCGCAAGCGGATGAATATTCCCGAGCCTGTTGCCTATAAGGCAGCGCTGAATATGCTGAATGAAATCGGCTATGACGGGCAATTATCCGCCGCCTAAATTACCGCCTGCCGGTTTCTATTCCCAGTAAATTGACCACATGGACCAGGATCATAAATCCCGTTGCCAGCGCAGCCAGTGACGGAATGATCCATGGGATAATCGGCGCTTTAAAAGTCTCGCGTTTTTGAAAATGTTTGTAAAACGCAAACGCAGCGATCAGGCCGCAGGCCGCCAGGCTGATAAGAGAAATGACTAAATCCGACATGCTAAACCAATGACAGTGTTTCTATATTCGCGTTTTCAAGTCGTTCGCGAACCGAGGTCAGACCTGCCGGATCGTAAGGTTTCAATGGGAGTTTACCCCAAATAGGACCCGGCCAGGCGGCATCATCAGCATAACGAACGATGTGATGGATATGGAGCTGCGGAGTCATATTTCCAAGGGCTGCGACATTTAATTTTTCACCGCTGAATGCGGCCATGATCCCGGCACTGAATAAAGCGCTTTCGGCCCACATTTGCGCGTAGTCATTTGGCGACAGGTCAATGGTATCGCGAATGCCGCTGCGCTGCGGTACTAAGACAAACCAGGGATAATTTGAATCATTGATCAACAGGACTTGGCAGAGCGGAAACTCGCCGATCAAAATGCCGTCGCGTTTCAGGTCGGGGTGTAGTTCAAACATGGTCTTCCAATCGATTGACGGCCCAAAGCGCAGCGTCGGCTAAGACCGGGTCCGGATCCTGCGTATAGGCTTGGGCTGTTTCTTTCAATTGGGCAGATCCGCTATTGCCAATGGCATAAAGGACGTTTCGAATAAACCTGTTCCGTCCGATACGCTTTATAGGGGATCCCGAGAAAAACTTACGAAATTCAGAATCGCTGAGTTTGGCCAAGGTTTTCAGCGCGGGCGCGTTTAAATCATCCCGGGCTTTAAGCTTTATTTCGGCGGCGTTCTGCGCGAATTTATTCCACGGACAGACCGCCAAACAATCATCGCACCCATAAATCCGATTGCCCATCAGAGGCCGGAGCTCAGGATCGACAGGGCCTTTATGTTCAATGGTCAAATATGAAATGCAGCGTCTGGCATCCAATTGATAGGGGGCCGGAAATGCATTTGTGGGACATATGTCCAAACATTCCGTGCACGATCCGCAATGATCAATTTCAGGGCTGCCCGGCGTCAGTTCGGCATCGGTCAAAATCGTCCCTAAAAACAGCCAGCTGCCATAATCCCGGTTGACCAGATTAGTATGCTTTCCCTGCCAGCCTAATCCGGCCAGTTCCGCCGTTTGCTTCTCGGGCAGGGGCGCCGTATCCACAAAGACTTTGACCTCTGCTTTTAAATCCCGCGCCAAAAGTCCGGCCGCTTCCTTAAGCCGGCCTTTCATAATGTCGTGATAATCCCGGTTGCGGGCATAAACGGAAATGGTCGCGTTTCCCGGTTGGGACAGGCTTGCCAGCGGATCGGTTTCAGGACCGTAATTCATCCCTAATACAATGGCCGATTTGGCCTCGGGCCACATAGCGACCGGATGACGCCGCCGGTCTGTGGTCTCGGCGAGCCAATCCATGGTCCCGTGATAGCCTTTCTCCGTAAAGTCTTTCAGGCGCGCTTCATGATCGGGATTGAACGCTTTTAAATCGGCCACATGGGGATCTGTAAAGCCCAGGGCTTTCACACGGTCCGTAAATGTCTTGGGCAGTCGGGTCACTAGAAATCAAGGTCAGCGTAATGTCTGGGCGGAATTATGCCCGGCAATTGATCCTTGAGTAAAGGCCGAAAACTCGGC
>CALJNJ010000141.1 GCA_937981945.1 uncultured Caulobacterales bacterium
CGGTTTGATACGGACACGCCGCCACTCGACTTTATCAATTACTTGTCGCGGGACACGCGCAAGACGGCCCGCACGCAAGGCTTGTCTCTTGATGCCAAAGACAATGCGGTACAAATTTCTCCGGTCGAAAAGATCCGCATGGACGGCGAGAAAATAAAGCTCATGGGCACGGATAAGCAAAAGGGCGAGATTGACCCGCTTAAGCCGGTCTTCTCCAAAGGTTTTGCCGACCGGATTATCGACATCATCAATGACAAAGCCTCTGACAAAACGGCCATGGCCAAACGGGCAACGGCGATTTCAAGCTATGACCCGTCTCTGGCGGCTCTGACCTTTGTCGGGTCTGACAATGCCGATTATCAGGCGCGCTATAATTACGTGACCCGTCTTTTGGATGCCGAGCGCAAATATTTATCCGTGCAGTCCCTGAGATTGTTTGACGGTGTTCACAACGGCGAAATGGGCGCGCAGGTCCGCGACATGCTGAAAGCTGAATACGGTATTTTGGAAAAGCGCCGCAAATTGGCCAAGAAGCAAAACCAAGCCTCTGCTTTGGCGCTATTGGGCGCAGTTGCAACCGGTGTGGCCATGTCGCAAGGCAGCGGTTCCCAAAGACAGCAATGTGATCAGTTCGGTCGCTGCCGCACGGTCCAAACCCCGAATTACGGTCAGCAAATCCTAACCGATGTTCTGCTGAAAGGTTCCATTTACGCCGGCACGCGCGCCTTTGCCTACAAGGATGAGTCCAAGGCTATCGGCAATAATTATTTGACCTCCATCGTCCCGGCGCTGGAACAGCAAACCAATGTTCAGGTCAGCCTGATCGACTCAAACGAAACCATTACGGCCATTCGGTTTGAAGACCTCAAGGACAAGCTGAAAAACATCTATGTTGAAAAGCAGCGCTCTTTGGATACGGTCGCCACACGCTGCGCCTTTAACGGCGAAGGCGGTACGACCGGGACTTGGATGGGCGTTTGCGAAGGCGGCGTTGCCGGCGGCACCGGCGTGGGCGTTGTCAAAAATGCCGACGGCTCTTCGGTTGAGTATTACGGTCACGCCTCAGGCGGTAAGGCCAATGGCCCCGGCTATATGATTTGGCACAATGCGACCGAATCCTATGCGCTTGAAGGCAATTTCAGCGACGGATACGCCAATGGTGTCATGCGCCTGTCAAAAGCCGGCGAAAATGATCAATTGCGGACTTACAGCGGCGGACAAAATACCGGCGCGTCCAAAGATGCGGCTTCTGTCGCCTCTCCCTTTAAACGTTTAGGCGGAGCCTGATATGTTACGACTCGGCGCACTTACCCTTTTACTGACAGCCGTCAGCCACACGGCGATGGCGCAGCATGTTATTCACCAGGACTTCACGGAAGAAAGACTGGTTGAAACCAGTAAAGACACGATTGTGCAAACCGCGCACCCGGTCATCTCCGAAGCAATTACGCCGACGGAAATTGTCAGCGACAATGCCCTGATAACAGGCAATGACGTTCCCATTGCGGCGGCGCCCATTCAGGAAAAATGTATCACGATAATGTCGGGCTTCCCCAATGAAGACCACGTTCCCCGTTACCAGTTTTTCAAGCTCACGCAGGAATTAACCCGCGATGTAACGCCGACCTTCAGATCCACTCTGGACTATTTCGGCGACAGCAGCGTCAATGAACAAACCCTCGTTACCGATGTTATCGAGAACATCGCCAATCCGGTTTACCGACAGGCGGCGCCCGAGATCACCATCGGCAATATGGGATATTTGATTGATTTTGCCCTGGACTGCGAAAGCTATTTGACGGGCCAGATTGAAAGCCTGGAAGCCTTTGATCCGTCCCTGACGGATTCAGAGTTTAATGTGGTGATTTCCGAAGACGCTTTATTCATGCGTCAAATTTTGTCGGACACTTTATTTCGGGTCGGCGCGCAGGATCACGAGGTTTTCGGACCCTTCGTCCATGACTATGCCAATAGTCTGGTGACCACACGCGACCGCATTGAATTTGCCGGCTTTGAATCCGAACTGGAATCTCTTGAAGCTGTCTTCATGACCGATCTGGACGGGAAACTCGCCCGGTCCAATGACGTGATCAATAATGAAATGGATCAGGAAACTTTGGCCAGCGCCTTGGAAATCACCGACGATATGAACCAAGAAGCTAAGATGAAGAGCAAACAAAAAATGCTCCGGACATTGTCCAGCATTTTAGGCGGGCGCTAGGCAAATTGAAATTACCGGTCTAATCAACAATAATGAAGTCGCGCCGACGTAATATATCCGTCTTTTCAATCTCTGCCTTGGATCTTTTCGCGGCGGCGCTGGCGGCGTTTATTTTGATCGTTTTGGTGCTCTTCCCCTATTACAATAAAGGCGGCACGGATGTGTCTATGGAAGAGCTGGAAGATTTGGTGAAAAAGCGCCGGCTTGCCGCCTCAACACAGCAAACGGACATGTCGCAAATTCGCGCCCTGCGCTCGGAAATTCGTCTGCTCGACAAGCAATATCGCACGTCGGAAGCCAATATGTCCGAGATCGAGAAAAAGCTTCAGGAAGTCCTGAAACACACGACCGAAATCGTTATTCCCGATCCCCAGCCCCTGCCCGACCCTGAACCTATTCCTGATCCTGAGCCCGAGCCCATTCCGGAGCCGCCGCGCAGTGTTAATCGCGGCGTTGAGTTTTCAATTTTGGGCCTGGGCACAAATGAAAAAAATGTGGCTATCGTCGTCGATATGTCAGGCTCCATGAAATCTCACGGCACCAATGTTGTTCGGGCCCTTCACGAGATCGTCGACATGATGCAGGCTGATCATAAATTTGTCATTATCGGCTATCGCGGCGGACCGTCTTACAGCCTTTATCCGTCCAACGGACGTCAAGCCACGGCCACGCCCTCCATGGTACAGGGCGCGCGCAGTTTCGTGGATAATTTGCCGCGCAAATTTGGCGGCGGTACCCCGACCCAGACGGCCATGCTCAAAACGCTCAATCTCAATCCTGACGCTATTATCCTGATCAGTGACGGCGCGCCGGATGACGGCTCGCCCAGATCTATTGTGTCCAATATTACCAAACGCAATCGCGGCCGCGCTGAAATTCATACAGTGGCCATTGGTGACTATACCAAAGACAAACGCCTGACATTATTCCTGCAGGAAATGGCCCGCAATAATAAGGGTGACTTTGTGGGGCGGGCCCGATGAAAAAACGCGCGCGCG
>CALJNJ010000142.1 GCA_937981945.1 uncultured Caulobacterales bacterium
GCCCGGGGCGGAGAAATGTCCTACCGCCATCGCGGTGACAACCATTTTGTCACGGCCAATGTGTTTTACACGGATTACAAGAACTATATTTTTGAGCGGCAAACCGGCGATATAGAAGACGGGCTGGATGTCTTTGCCTTCACCGGAGAAGACGCCAATTTTAAAGGGGCGGAGATACAAGCCGGTTATGATTTAGGGTATGTCGCCGGCGCCGAAATTTCCGCAGACGGATTGGTGGAATATGTCAGAGCCAAAACAGATAGCGGCAATCTTCCGCGAATTCCGCCGCTGTCGGTATTAGTGGGCGGCGAGGCCGAATGGGACAATATTAAATTTCGGGCGGAAGCTGATTATGCCGTCAAGCAAACGACACTTGCAGAAGAAGAATTGCCGACCGATGACTATGTTTTGGTGAATTTGTTCTTCACCTGGGCCATGCCGGTGGAAGAAGGGGTCAAACTGAAGCTTTCAGTACTGAATTTGCTGGATCAAGAAGCCCGGCAGCACACGTCTTTTCTCAAAGATATCGTGCCTTTGCCGGGCCGTAATTTTAGGTTCAGCGTCAGTGCTGATTTCTGATTATTTTTCAATCAATCCTACTTTTTCTTTGATGCCCAAAAGCTGAACATGAAAGAGTAGGGTGGCGTTTGGCGGGATGGATCCCCGTCCGTTCGGACCATAAGCCAAATCACCCGGAATATAGAGCGTACGGGCCTCACAAGGTGTCATATCAGCTAAGGCTTCGATCCAGCCTTTAATGACGCCATTCGCCGGGAAAGAAATGGGTTCGCCGCGCTCATAAGAGCTGTCAAACTTTTCGCCGTCTTGGAAAAAGCCGTGATAGTTAACCTTCACAATATCAGTTGGGTTTGGTTTAACGCCTCCTGATTTGCCTTCACGGACGACCGTATATTGCAGGCCTGACGTATTGGTCATAACGTTGCTGCGTTCGCCGTTGACCTTATGCCAATCCTCAGCATCAGGCGCAGGTAGTCCCTCAAGCGAGTCCGCATAATCTTCCATCGTGGCGTAATTGGCTTCTTCGCAAGCGCCTAAGTCTTTGCCGTAAATATCGGCTTTGAGTTCTTCGACATCTGCTTTCAAATTATCAAGGTCAGCCGAATTAGTATTGCCGGCAGGCTGGCAGGCGGCCAGAGCCAATGCGGCGATCGATACAGTTAGAATTCTTTTCATCAGGTTTTCTCCTTTGGACAGGGCCATAACCCAAAACCAAAATCCATGTAAACCTGAAATTACGGGTCGTCGCGCAGCCAACCGGTGACCGAAAAGCGCCCGGCGCCGGCAAAATTGGTCACTTGGGTTACGACGTGCCTGCGGGGAACCTTGAACAAGGTCAGAGTGTTGAAGCTGGGCGCAAAGCCTTGTTCGACATCATCGCCGTCCAAAAACAATAAATGCCCGCCCCAATCCGATCGCCAATTTTTCGAAAACCCCATGACATAAGCGGCCCGCCGCTCAGCTTTTGTACCTGTATCATCATGGATGTTTAAAAAATGCCCGCGGCTGTATTGCGTGGCTTGAGCATCATGTTTGATCACGCTTGGTTCGCCGGTTACCGTGCGCGTAAAATCCAGCATTTCATCGGAGTTCATAAACTCCGTCAATGCGTGTAACTGCCAATCCGGGTCACGCTTTTCCAGCAAAGCATCAATCATCGGGTAGCAAAAATACAAATATGCGAATCCGTCCCGCGCTCTGATGAGTGTATCTTGAATAAGTTTCTGTTTCTCCGGACCGGGCTTGGAATCCCACTCATGGGGCCGGTAATAGGCATGAGCGCCTTGGGCGTCAGAATGCACTAAGTGCCAGGGTGTCGCCCGTGACAGGACTTGATAAATACCGTCGGCTATATCGTCGGGAAACAGGTTTTGAATACGAATTAGTCCGTCCCGTTGATAGTCGCGCGCATATTGCGCGACATCATGGTCCGGATTTAATCGTAAGGTGAGGTCTGTCAATTACCCTGCCGCTTCCAATGCTTTTGACCATTCGCCCATGGAGGCAAGGCCGTTCATCTTGGCCCGGTGGTTAAATGCCTTCTGGGCCGCATCATAGTTAGCATCTTCACCCTGCCAGGCAAAGAGGGCGGATTGTTGAAGGGCGCGCCCGTAGGAATAGGTCATATTCCATGGAAATCCGCCGATTTGATTCATGGCATTGAGATTTTCCGTCGCCATGACATTGTCTTGACCGCCGGATAAAAAGGCAATTCCGGGCACGGCTGACGGGACGCAGTCCTTGAGGACTTCTACGGTCCGCTCGGCTACTTCTTCGACGCTGGGCTGTACCGGGCAACGCTTTCCGGCGACGACCATATTAGGCTTTAAAATGGTTCCTTCGAGCTTGACCCCTTGTTCGTATAGATCGCTGTAAAGAGTTTTCAAAACATTCTCGGTGACGTCATGACATGTTTGTATACCGTGATATCCGCCCATCAGGACTTCAGGCTCAACAATCGGAACAATATTGGCTTCCTGACACAGTGCAGCGTAGCGGGCGAGGGCGTGTGTGTTTGCTTTTACGGCGCCGTAGGTTGGCGTCATTCTGTCGGCTGTACCGGGATTGGAAATCTCGATAACGGCGCGCCATTTGGCAAAGCGGGCTCCTAATTTGTAATATTCATCAAGACGCGCGCGGAGACCGTCGAGACCTTCCGTAATGGTTTCACCGGGGCGACCTGCGAGCGGCTTTGCACCCATATCGACTTTGATCCCGGGAATTGCATCATGGCTTTTAATCAAGTCCACCAGTGACGTTCCGTCTTTGGCTTTTTGACGTAAGGTCTCATCATATAAGATAACGCCCGAAATGTGGTTTTTCATGGCATCTTCTGTTCTGAACAGCATTTCCCGCCAATCCCGGCGTTTGTCTTCAGATGACGTTGTGTTGATAGAGTCGAAACGCTTTTTAATGGTTCCGGTAGACTCGTCGGCTGCCAGCAATCCCTGTCCGGGTGTCACCATTTTGACGGCAATTTTATTGAGTTGATCCAAGTTCATCATGATCTCCTAAATTAGGTTCTGAGAATTTCTACGCCCGGCAAAGCTTTACCTTCCATCCATTCCAGGAAGGCGCCGCCGGCCGTTGACATAAATGTAAAATCGTCGGCCGCGCGGGCATGTTTCAGTGCAGACACTGTGTCGCCGCCACCGGCCACGGCTATCAAGCCGTTATTCTTCACCCGCTTCGCCGCATATTGCGCCGTTTCAACGGTGGATGTGTCAAAAGGCTGTAGTTCAAAAGCGCCCAAGGGACCGTTCCAGATGAGGGTTTTAGCCCGGTCAATTGCGTCCAGTAACCCGTTTACGGTTTCCGGTCCGGCGTCCAAAATCATTTCGCCGGGGCCGACCTCCTCAAGCCCGCAAACCCGGTGCGGCGCATGGGCCGCAAACTCAGTTGCCGCCACAACATCTATGGGGAGTAATATCCGGCAATTTGCATCAGCGGCAGATTTCATAATCGAACGGGCCGTGTCAGCCAAATCATGTTCGCAAAGGGATTTGCCTACATCATATCCCTGCGCCGCCAAAAAAGTATTGGCCATACCGCCGCCAATGGCCAGCATATCCAGCTTGGTGACCAGATTTGATAAAAGATCAATCTTGGTGGAAACTTTGGCGCCGCCCACGACGGCCAGGACCGGTCTGTTTGGATTTTCCAGGGCCTGGGCCAGATGATCGAGCTCCCGCTCCATAGAAAGGCCGGCATAAGCCGGCAGAAACGCTGCGAGCCCTGCACTGGAAACATGATTACGGTGCGAGGCCGAGAAAGCGTCCTGAATGAATATATCGCCCAACCCCGCCCAATGTTTGGCCAGGCTTTGATCGCCCTGAGTTTCGCCCGTGTGAAAGCGCGTGTTTTCCAAAAGCGTGATATTGCTTTTAATATCGGCAGGATCGGCACCGGTTGTAAAACCGACGGTTTCGCCTAATTTTTCCTGTAAGGTCGGAAGGAGAAAATCGAGTGACAATTCAGCTTTGGCTTCGCCTTTCGGCCGCCCGAAATGAGATAAAAGCACGATTTTTGCGCCGGCATCTCTGACCGCCTGAATTGTCGGCAATGCTGCATCAATACGCGTATGATCGGAAATAGAGCCGTCACTTGCGCGCGGAACGTTAAAGTCAACGCGGATAAGCGCTGTCTTGCCTTTGAGGTCGGCGTTTTCCAGTCGTCGAAAGTCCAAAATTTAGCCTTTGATTTGCTTTGCCATGACGCGGGCTACATCAATCATACGATTGGCGAAACCCCATTCATTATCATACCAAGCAATAACTTTAACAAGATCACCGTCCAAAACTTTTGTGAGCGGTGCTGCAAAAATTGAAGAGTGCGGATCGTGATTTAGGTCTGAAGAGACGAGGGGTTCTTCCGTATATCGCAAAACGCCCTTCATTCGGCCTTCGGCTGCGGCTTCTACGGCGGCGTTTAAATCCTCGGAAGTTGTTGCGACTTCAGGCTGAAACGCAAGATCAACCATGGACACATTGGCGGTCGGAACCCGAACGGCAGATCCGCTCAGACGTCCCAAAAGCTCAGGAATAACGAGGCCCACGGCTTTTGCGGCGCCGGTTGAGGTCGGGATCATGTTTTGGCCGGCGGCTCTGGCCCGGTACAAATCTTTATGGGAATTATCCAATATGCGTTGATCCTGCGTATAGGCATGAACTGTTGTCATAAACCCGCGGCGGATTCCGACGGCTTCCATAATCACATTGGCCAGAGGGGCCAGGCAATTTGTGGTGCAGGACGCACAAGAAACGACCAGATCATCTTTGGTCAGCAATTCGTGATTAACTCCGTAAACGACCGTGCGATCCACGCCCTCTCCGGGGGCTGAGATTAACACGCTTTTTGCGCCCGCATCTAAATGGGGCTGCACGCGGTCTTTGCTCCGGAAAACTCCGGAACATTCCATCACAACGTCAACGTCAAGCGCGCCCCAGTTAATTTCAGCCGGATTCCGCTCATGTGTCATGCGAACCTTGCCGCGACCGTAATCAATAAAGCCGTCGCCTTCTTTGACTTCAGGCGTAAACCGTCCGTGCACACTGTCATATCGCAGGAGATGAGCAGATGTAGCGGCTTTACCGGGACTGTTAATGGCCACGACTTCCACGTCGCGAATATCATATTCACTGATTGCGCGAGTCACCAATCGGCCTATTCTGCCGAACCCGTTAATCCCAATTCTGATAGTCATGCCACCTACCGGTCTTATATTTTGGCGGTTCTATACACGCCAAAGCTTAAAATTCCTTTTGCAATTATTGATCAGAAATTAAGCTGCTATAATTGCGCTTCGAATTGGCCAAGCCGGGCGAATAAGTCAATAAGTTATCGCTTGTGACGAGACGATAAATGGGTCATTCTGCACAAAAATTGCGAGGGATTCTGAAATATCATGAGTGACAGCGCTGACATTAAAGCGGCCGCCGATCGGTTAAAAAATGCTTTGGAAAGCTTGGAACAGTCAATTGGTCCGAAAATGGCTGAATTTTCCCGTATGGAAAAGCTGGCCGCCGAATCGGAGAACTTTGCCGAGGACAGGTCAAAATTGGCGCAAAAACTGGATGATGCGATGGCGAATGAAGAAAACTTCCGCGCCAGAGAAGAGGACTTTCAAAGACTGGCCAAAGAGACCACAGCCGAACTGGATCAGGTAATCGGCCAGGTCAGAAATGTGTTGGAGCGCGATTAATGGCTAAAGTGAATATAACGGTAAACGGACGCCGCTATGCTTTGGGCTGTGATGACGGCGAAGAAGAGCGCTTGCAGGTTCTGGGTCAAAAACTCGACGGCCGTATCAAAGAGCTGGCCAATCAATTTGGGCAAATCGGTGATCTGCGCCTCCTGGTGATGGCAGGCATTACCATGATGGACGAACTGGAAGATACGGATAGTCTGGTGGAGCAAAAGGCCGAACGTTTGGCTGCTGATGTGCGCAAAGCCAGTGAGGATGCCGTGAACGCGGCGCGCCGTGAGCAGGGCATCGCAGCGAAAAGTCTCGTTGATGCTGCTAAAAAGATTGAACGCTTAGCCGAAAAATTCGGAAGCGATTGATTATTTTCGGTAAGCTTTTTTGATAAAGATCGGATTGACCAATAATTGGTCATCCATCAAACGAAAGGCTGGGGGGAGATCCTTGGCCTTTCCTTTTTTATAAGTCTCCATGATTTGAATTTTGTAGGCGATTTCCAAGCCTTGTGTAACGCGGCCGAAAACAGCAAAACCTTCACCGTCAGGATTGCGCGTTCCGCCAAAATCCAAAACATCATTTTCGTCCAAATTGATAAAGAAGAATGCGGCTGAGGCGGAGCCCAATCCTTCTCGCGCAAGCGCAACGGATCCTGTTGTGTTTTTAAACCCCGTAACTTTTGTGGATTCGTGCTCAATTGTTGGCGTATATTGATTGAGATCGAGCCGTCCGCCCTGAACCAAAGACAGTCCTGATTTCTTGTCATCATTTTTTGGCGTGATGACCCGGTAAAACCCTTGGCCGTCAAATAAATCATTGTCGACATAATACAAAAAATCATTGGCGGAAATCGGCGCACGATCCGGATAAAGCTCCATATGAATTTCGCCCAAATCCGTTTCGAGCACGACCCCGACGGCTTTTCCTGCATTGGCAAATTCTGCGCCGGCGCTTGGTAGGTTCTCAGGCAATGTCGGGGCTTTGTCGCTGCACGCCGTAAGGGCGCATATAACAGCAATAGTACTGAGCAGGCGTTTCACGACCGGTCTTGTATCCGCAAAAGCGATTCTGTCAAAAATGTTGCAACTGCGCCGACCCCAACGCTGAGCAAGGGTACTTTGATCGTGAAAAAGGTCAAAACCAGAATAATGCTGCCGACAATGATCGACAGTGGACGAATGCTGAAGTTCATAGACGAATCCCGTAATTAAGAGGACTTAAGTTCTACGTCCCAATATAGATAGTCAAGCCAGCTGTCATGCAAATGATTTGGCGGGAATTTACGTCCCTGGGCCTGTAATTGATGCATACTCGGCTTAAACGGCTTGTGAGACATGCTCATTCCGGCTTCGCGGGGCTTTCGCCCGCCTTTTTTCAAATTACATTTGGAGCAAGCAGCTGCAATATTCGTCCAACTGGTCTTTCCGCCCAATCGGCGCGGCACGACATGGTCAAAGGTCAGTTCGTCAGGGCTGTTGCAATAAACGCACTTAAAGCCGTCCCGCAGAAACAAATTAAACCGGGTAAAGGCCGGAGATCTGTTTTGGGTCACATAGTCTTTTAGGGCGACGACACTGGGCAGGGGCATTTCAAAATTGGCCGAGCGTACAACCCGGTCATAATTGTCGATAACCTGAACACGGTCCAAGAACACAGCCTTAACCGTGTCCTGCCACGACCACAGTGACAGCGGGAAATATGACAATGGCTGATAATCTGCGTTTAAGATAAGGCAGGGACAGGCACCAAGAGGTAAGCTTCGATCCGCATTGTCGGGAACATTTAACATCATGCTCATGTCAGCCCTCCGTTATGTGTTGTCAAAAATTGCGTGATATAGTGTTGCTTAATTTGCCTGAACCCGGGTCTCCTTTTCTGATTCCGTCATAGCTAACCGGAATGACAGCCTTGTGACAAGGCCGGAAAACTTTCGTTACACTATGGTTAACGCAGAGTTAACGGTTTTTGTTGCATCATAATTTATGAAGAAATTTTGGGTGATTCAGGCGGTTTTGCTGCTTTTTGCTGCCGTTGAGGCGAGCGCTGACCCTGTCGCAATTGCAGGCGCTGATCAAAAAGCCCTGCAAATACGCCAGCCCGGCCCGGCTGAGCGCCCGGTGGTCACGCCCGGTTTGCAGCCGGAGATTTTCACAAAGGGAATAGGAAATATCGCCGATATTGCCATTGGCGAAACAGGCATTCTGTTAGTGCTGGACAGCAAAGCGGGACGATTGCTTGAAATAACGGATCGGGAACTTCGCGGCAAAGCCGATATGACCCGAACGCTGGCGGACGGATTTACCGGTGCCGTGCAAATCGTCAAAACCGACACGCAAATTTTTGTGGTCGACTCATCTGCGATTTGGTCCGTCGATCCGGCTGCGCGCACCAAATCGGAATTTGTATCTCTGCGAAACACAGGGGCCCTTCCGGCGCCCCGCCCAGTAGCATTGGATCAGGAAACCGGTAATTTATGGCTTGGGCTTAATTTCAAAGACGGCACGTCGAAGATTGTAACTGTGAATTCACAGACAGGCCGCGCCGAAGGGTTTGCGGGCGGAAATATGACGGTCAACGCACTTTCCAAAGTGTCGGGCAGCCCTCTTTGGGCCGCTGTAGAGAACGGCGTTTTACCGGTGATGAGCGGTCAATATTTAGCCGACCGATTATATCCGACGGAGTACCGGGCAGACCGCCTCTACCAACCGGTGGATTTTGAGGGTAGAGGGATCTCGTCGCTCAATGGGCAGTTCCTGATCATTCAAGGACAAAACTATCAGGCCGATCGGGGGCAACCGTCCGGACGTAATGTGATTGCCGTCGGCGCCAGTTTTGGCATGCCCGGCGGTGACGCCAAACAAGTGGCGGGCGGGTTTATCTCCAATTACGGGCGGGCCGCTTGGGGACAGCCGGCGGCCATTGCTGCTGACAGCCGCGGCATGTTTTTGGCGGATGGACCCAATGGCGTTATTTGGCGAATTTCACAGCTCGTACCGAAGATTACAATTGCCGAGCGTCCGGCCGATAAACCGGTAAAATTTTACGAAGACGACGAGATTAAGAAACCAAAGGCGGAATGGGGAAGCTCAATCGAAAAAGGCTCGGCTATACTTAAAGGCTCTGCTTTGGGCGAAACATGGGAGTCGGACAGTTTGATGCAAAGCGAAACTTTGATGGAAAAATTGCGCCGTGAAGACGACCCCAAAAAACCTAGTGAATGACCCTGACGTCGTGATCTATCAAATCGCCAAGCTTTTCTAATCTGTGGGCGACGCGCTCTGTTAAGATATTTGTACGGCGCGGTTTGGCTGAAATTACTAGTTCTCCATTTTCGGCTCTGACAGCCAAGTCCCGCAGGAGATCGGGAGAGCGGCCGGACGCGACCACGGCCAAGCGAATGGCTGAGCCGAATATTTGAGCGGCTCTTCGTTCCCGCAGGGTCAAAAGCAAATCAATAGCTTCTTGATTAGGCGTTTGCAGACGGCCCGTATAAGAGTGAAATAATATCAGCGCCAGATAAGCGCGTTCTTTATGGGTCAGTCCGGCTAAAGGCGCATAAAGCACATCTTCGAAGACCAAATCAGCGCGGTAATCCGGATGTAAGCCTTTGCCGATCCCCACTAAATGGCAAGCGGCTTGGCGAAGTCTTTGCTCATTTGAAGGATCAAAAACGGCCGGCAAAATTGCTTCAAGAGGTTTAAGAAAATCCATCAGCGGTTCGGCGAAATAAAGACCTTGCAGATTGCCCCGTGCCAAATCCCGGCAACCGTCCAAAAGCCCGTCCCGTTTACGCAATTCATCGGGCATGGCGTCATAGACTAAACCTTCCCGAAGACCTGACGTTGAAAACACTATTTTCGACGGCTTTAACCGTTCGATCAAAACATCCAGTAACAGCCCGCTATAAGGCAGAGTTTCTGCTCGCCTTTGATTAATGCCCGGCCAGTTGAGCAGGTCTTGTCGCCCGGGGCCTAATGCCCACCGTGCCAAGTCCTGCGCGGTCCCCGGCATTAATTCATAGGCTTGCAGCGTTTTCATGGGATAAAGATGGCGTTTTTGATGGATGCCCGCCAAATTCCGCCATGCCCCGCCGATGAGGTAAAGCGGTTGCCTGTGTTCCGCGTCAAACACATCAAGCTCAAGAGCCTCAATGATTTTCTGTCTTAAATCGAGCGCATCAAAATCGGCAGATTTTCCAAGCTCACCGCCGACCACGCGAAAAGGCCCGATCGGATAAGATTTTCCGTCGCCCGGTTGTCCTTGATCAAGTTTAATCAATTCCAAGCTCGCGCCGCCCAAATCAGCGGCGATACCATGGGCGCGGGGCTCGGCCGCGATCAAGCCTTTGGCCGTCAATTCAGCTTCCCGCTCACCGCTGACGGGGCGGATATCCAAATCGGTTTCCTCTGCGACTGTTTCGATAAATTTAGGCGCGTCTTCGGCCATACGCAAAGCGGCGGTTGCGCCGATCAAAACCCGGTCTAATTTTTGGGCGTCGGCGATTGTTTTGAACCGGGTAAGAGCGGCCAAGGCCTCTTGCTTACCCCGTTTACTGAGACGTCCCGTTGTGCTGAGATCACGCCCCAGGCCTGCCAGTACTTTTTCATTGTAAATGGGCGTAAAGGCAGCGCCGAACAATTCGTAGATAACAAACCGAACAGAGTTGGAGCCGATATCCAAAACACCAACGCGTTGATATTTGGGCTTAAGTGTCGACATTTTTCACAATTTTCTTTTTCCGAACCCGAATGTCCAATTCTGTCGGTGCGTTATATTTCAACGCTTTTCCGCGGCCCGAAAGCGACGGGTTATTCATGAAGTATTGGTGGGCTGAAAATGGCTTTTCGCCGTCATCTGCGTGGACCCGAATATATTTACCGCTCGGTTGCAACTCCCATGAATTCATATTGTCATTTAAATTGGCGACCATGATTTGATGCATGACTTGCCTGTGGACGGTCGGACTTTCAATTGGGACTAATGTCTCGATTCGCCGATTTAAATTGCGCGGCATCCAATCGGCAGATGACATAAAAACCAGAGCGTTTTTATTAGGAAGTGTCGCGCCGTTTCCAAAGCAAGCAATTCGCGAATGTTCCAAAAAGCGGCCGACAATAGATTTGACCCTAATGTTCTCTGACAGGCCCGGGATCCCCGGTTTTAAACAGCAAATACCTCGGACTACCAGATCAATTTGAACACCTGCTTTGGAGGCTTGGTATAATTTGTCGATGATTTTCGTATCGACTAATGCATTCATTTTTGCCCAGACCGCGCCCGGTTTTCCGGCCTTCACATTTTTGATTTCATTGTCGATTAAGTCTTCTAGTTTGCGGCGAAGACCTGTTGGCGCGACGGTGAGCTTTTCCAAATCTTTCGGTCGTGAATAAGATGTAACGTAGTTGAACAATTTTCCGACATCCCGTCCGAGGGCAGGGTCGGCCGTAAACAAGGCCAAATCCGTGTAAATTTTGGCGTTTTGGGCGTGGTAATTGCCGGTTCCCAAATGGGCGTAAGTCCGAAGGCCCTTGCCTTCGCGGCGCACAACCAAAGACACTTTGGCATGGGTTTTAAAATCGACAAATCCGTAAACAACATGAGCGCCGGAACGTTCCAAATCCCGCGCCCATCGCAGATTGGACTCTTCGTCAAAACGAGCTTTTAGTTCAACCAATGCCGTGACGGTTTTGCCCCGATCGGCGGCCTCGATCAGGGCTTTCACAATCGGGCTGTCATCGGATGTCCGATATAAAGTTTGTTTAATGGCGACAACATCCGGATCCAGAGCGGCCTGTTCCAAAAACTGGATAACCACATTGAACTCTTCATAGGGGTGATGGACCAGAATATCTTTGGCCGCAATCGCGGCAAAGCAATCACCGTCATAGTCTCGAATACGTTCAGGGAAGCGGGCTTGAAACGGTTCAT
>CALJNJ010000143.1 GCA_937981945.1 uncultured Caulobacterales bacterium
ACCATTTGCATTGGTAACGGTTGACGCCAATACAGCACCCGCACCGTCAACGGCTTCTACGGTCACGCCGCGCGTCGGCAAACGTGTTGTATTGCCGTAATCCAGTCCATTTGTGGCAACGTTATGCGGCACAAAATCAAATGTGACCCGGCCACTGATTTTAACCGTCGCAACACCGGTGATTGAGGCTGAAAACGTGTCCGTGGTTGTGTTCCCGGAACTGTCGGTCACCGTGACCGTACAAGTATCGGTCAAGTCTGTTGTTGTAGACGGCGCCGTGTAAAGATTGTTTTCCCAAGTCCCGCCATTGTCACAAGTGACGGACGGTACGATTGTTTCGCCTGAATTATCACTGACGGTGATCGGAAAGCTAACTGGTTCACCGGCTGTTGCACTCAGAGTATTACCTGACCCGAAGGATATAGTCGGCGCTGACGTATCAGGCGCCAGCACGGTCAAAACGGCTGTTTCACTTCCCGTATTCCCGGCCGCATCGGTCGCCGTAATTGTACAAGTCGCCGTTGTATCAGCTGTCACGGCAGGTGCCGTAAACACATCATTGGCCCAACTTCCGACGTCACAGGTAACTGTTGGCGTTACTGAACCGTCAACCGCATCGTCAGCCATTACTGTCAGACCGACGGTCCCTCCTGAAGCGACGCTTGACGAACCGGCTGTTACGGTAATCACGGGAGCGGTTGTATCCGGCGCAATGATTGTAAATGCGACCGTATCAGTTCCCGTATTGCCCGCCGAGTCAGTGGCCGTCACGGTACAGGTTGCGGTTGTATCTGTTGTTACCGCGGGTGCCGTGTAAACATTGTTCGCCCAAGAACCTGAATCACACGATACGGTCGGGGTAATGGCACCATCAACGGCGTCATCAGCTGAAACAGACAAACCGACTGTTCCGCCGGATGCGACGCTTGTGTCTCCCGGGGTTATTGTCAGAACCGGCGCAGATGTATCCGGTGTGGGCGTGACCGTTACAGTCAACGTCGCTGTGGCCGAATTCCCGGCAGCATCACGAACCGTGGCCGTACAAACACTTTCTGTATTTGTGGCGACATCAGGTGCCGTAAAGGTTGTATTTCCGGAATATGTTCCGCCATTCGTGCAACTAACGCTGGAAGATGTCACACCAACATTATCTGAAGCTGTCAAAGTCGAAGAGCCCGTGCCCAAACCTGCAACCGTCAAAGTCGTTGGGGAAAAGCTGACACTCGGCGCTGTTGTATCCGGCGTGCCGCCGCTGCCGCCGCCGCTTCCGCCGGAACTGCCGCCGCCGCCACAAGCGACCAAGGCCAGACAAGAAGTTGAAACTACAAGCGCTTTAATATTCATCACAATTATCCCGGGTTTTTCCGATTCCGTTTAAAGACTCGGTCGTTTTCTATCAAATGCGTACTATAAGTTATATGAACAGAATACAAATCACGACCGTGTAATTCATGTAGAATTATTAATATACAGCTGTATGTTCACCCTATGTCTTACCCTGATTCCTTTAAGCCGGCGCCTCCGCCGCCCATGCGCGGCAGCTTGTCTGCCCAAGCTATGCCCCGGCGCGGCGGAACAGAGCAAATTTGGCTCGAAGGTTTAAACCCGGAACAAAAAGATGCCGTCCTGGCCACAGAGGGGCCGGTTTTAGTCCTGGCCGGCGCCGGAACCGGGAAAACCAGGGTTTTGACCTGCCGGCTGGCGCATATTTTAGAAAACGGCATGGCCTACCCGTCCCAAATTCTATCGGTGACATTTACTAACAAAGCTGCCCGCGAAATGCGTGAAAGGGTCGGTGATTTGATCGGTCAAGCCGTCGAGGGCCTGCCTTGGCTTGGCACATTTCACTCCATTGCCGCCAAAATTTTGCGGATTCACGCTGAACTTGTCGAACTAAAGTCGAGTTTTACCATTTTGGACACGGACGATCAGATCAGACTTTTAAAACAGGTCATCCAAAGCGAAGGCATAGACGAGAAGCGCTGGACGCCCAGATTTATGGCCAATTTGATCGACAGCTGGAAAAACAAAGGGCTGACGCCTGATAAATTGCCCGCGAAGGAAGCCTTTAAATTCGCTGAAGGCAAAGGCAAACTCATCTACCAAACCTATCAAAACCGCTTGAAAGTGCTGAATGCCTGCGATTTTGGGGATCTTTTACTGCACAACATCTCGATCTTTACAAAACATCCGGACGTGCTGCGGAAATATCACCAAAAATTCCGATATATTCTGGTCGACGAATATCAGGATACTAATGTCTGCCAATATTTATGGCTTCGTTTATTGGCCCAAGGCACCGGGAATCTCTGTGTGGTCGGCGATGATGATCAGTCGATTTATGGCTGGCGAGGCGCGGAAGTCGACAATATTTTACGGTTTGAAAAAGACTTTCCGGGCGCAAAAGTGGTCAAATTGGAGCGAAATTACCGCTCAACGGCCCATATTTTGGCAGCGGCCTCCGGATTAATATCCGCCAATCAGGACAGACTCGGCAAAACTTTATGGACCGAAGTGGACGGCGGAGATCTCGTCACCGTCACGGGCGTTTGGGATGCCCCCGCCGAGGCGCGGCAGATTTCAAATGAGATCGAAAACTGGAAAAGCCGGGACCGGGATTACAATGACGTGGCCGTTTTAGTTCGGGCATCACGGCAAATGCGGGCCTTTGAAGAGCGTTTTATTGCCCTCGGACTGCCCTACCGAGTAATCGGCGGACCCCGGTTTTTCGAACGACAGGAAATTCGGGATGCGCACGCCTATTTACGGGTTGTCATCTCAGAAACGGATGACTTGGCCTTTGAACGCATCGTCAATGTTCCCAAACGCGGGATCGGTCAGACATCTTTGCAAAAATTGCAATTGGCGGCCCGCGCCATGAATGTGAGCCTTGAACATGCGACCCGCGAGCTTACGAAAACCGACGAAATCCGCGGCAAAGCCCGAACCTCTCTGAAAGCATTCTTATTGGATGTGAAAAGATGGCGGGAAGACCTGCAAACATTATCGCCGGTAGATCTGGCCGAGCGTATATTAGACGAGTCCGGTTACACACAAATGTGGCGCGACAATAAAGACGCCAAATCGCAAGGCCGATTGGAAAACCTCAAGGAACTCATGCAGGCCATAAGCGAGTTTGATACATTGGGCGCCTATTTGGAACATGTGTCCTTAGTACTCGATACGGAATCCGGACCACAGGAAGACGAGGTCAGCCTCATGACCCTCCACGCGGCCAAAGGATTGGAGTTTCCGCTCGTCTTTTTACCGGGCTGGGAAGAAGGCGTTTTTCCGTCTCAAAAATCACTGGATGAAAACGGCTTGGCGGGCCTCGAAGAAGAGCGCCGGCTCGCCTATGTGGGTCTGACCAGAGCCCGCGAAAAAGCAAAAATTTATTTTGCGGCCAACCGACAAATTTATGGTTCCTGGCAATCCAGTATTCCGTCACGGTTTATTGATGAACTTCCGCCGCAACATGTGACCGCAGAATCTGAGACCGGCTATTACGAACATCGAGGCTTTGCTGAGAAAGCCTCTGAAAGTTTCGCCTCGTCTTTTGAACGCCAAAGGACATC
>CALJNJ010000144.1 GCA_937981945.1 uncultured Caulobacterales bacterium
CGCTATTCCGGGCTTCGGTCAATTTATCGCCAAGCATCGTCCGGCGCGCGAAATGCGCAATCCGGCAACCGGCAAAACAATGATGGCCAGAGCGAAAACTTCAGCTCAGTTTAAGCCGTCAGTCGGTCTTAAAGATCTTTAAAAATTACGCTCCCACGTAATGCGGGCCGTCGGTTCATCCGGCGGCTTTTTTATTAGCCTGCTAATCGCGCGGTTTCTTCTTTGCGATAAGACCCGAGTTCTTCGGAGATTAAGAAGGCCAGCTCAAGTGCCTGATTGGCATTGAGACGCGGATCACAATGTGTGTGATAACGCGAAGACAGATCTTCTTCTTTCACGGCCCTCGCCGTTCCGCCCAAACACTCCGTCACATTTTGTCCGGTCATCTCGAAATGAACGCCGCCGGGCCAGCACCCTTCTGAGTGCAAAACGCGCATGAAGTTTTTAACTTCAGACAAAATATTATCAAACGGACGGGTCTTATACCCGCTGTCCGTTTTCAGCGTATTGCCGTGCATGGGATCGCATGACCAAACCACATGGCGACCCTCTGATTTTACCGTCCTGGCCAAGCGCGGAAGGCCTTGCGCGACTTTGTCATGACCAAATCTGGAAATTAACGTCATCCGTCCGGGCTCATTGTCGGGATTGAGCACATCCAAAAGCCTGAGAAGCTCATCACTTTCCAAATTGTCGGAAATCTTCATGGCGAGCGGATTTTCGACGCCGCGGAAAAACTCCACATGGGCATGATCAAGTTGGCGGGTCCGATTGCCGATCCATAACAGATGAGCCGATGTGTCATACCAGCGGCCGGTCGTACTATCGATACGGGTCATCGCCTCTTCATAGCCCAGTAACAGGCCTTCATGGCTTGTGTAATACTCGGTCTGCGCCATTTGCGGCGTCGATTGAGGTGTGACGCCGCAGGCTTCCATAAAATCCAGCGCATCGGCGATTTTATCACAAAGCTTCTGATAGCGGGCCGATTGCTCCGATCCTCCGACAAAGCCCAATGTCCATTTATGGATATTGCGAAGATTGGCATAACCGCCCGTTGAAAAGGCCCGCAGCAGGTTCAGTGTCGAAGCAGACTGCCCGTAAGCTTTCAGCAGGCGCTCGGGATCAGGAATTCGGGATTTCTCGGAAAATTCCATGCCGTTGATATTATCGCCGCGATAGCTCGGCAGGGTAATGCCGTCGCGGGTTTCGGTCGGAGACGAGCGCGGCTTGCCGAACTGACCGGCGATCCGCCCGACTTTAACAATCGGCTGGCCGGCGCCGTATGTTAAAACCACGGCCATTTGCATCATGACGCGAAACATATCGCGCAGATTATCAGGATGAAACTCTTTGAAACTCTCAGCGCAATCACCGCCCTGCAGCAAAAACGAATTGCCCATAGCCACTTCGCCGAGCCGCTGTTTCAGACGCCGCGCTTCGCCGGCAAAGACGAGCGGCGGATAACCTTTAAGGGTCTTCTCTACCTCAGCCAGGTGATCCTGATCCGGATAATCCGTCGGAATATGAAGCGCCGGTTTTGAGCGCCAAGATGAAGGTGTCCATTTCGCCATTTGCCGTTTCCACGCAAAAATTTTCTCGAGCCACAGGCAATATCATACAAATAGGGGGTATTTCCACCTTAAACTTTCCATTGCGCGAAAAAAAAGCCGGGATCACTCAAGAGTGTCCCGGCGAGAGAGAAAAAGAGAGCCGAAGCTCTCGGGGAGAATTTTTACAAAATGTCCAGTTTGCGGTCTTTTTTGGCCAGCAAATAATAGAAGGTCACGCGGTTCTTCTTTTGGTCGCGCTGCATCAAGTCACAGACTTCGAGAACCTTTTTATCCAGCTCTGCATCCGTACCGACCAGGTTTAATTTTCTTTTGAGCCAGCTGTCCCGAACGGTTACCCGCTCGCTTTCATCTGAACAGGCCACATAGCGGGCATCCTCAGAGCGCAGCGCAATCCCGCAGTGATTGACAATTTTGCGGACAATGTCTTCATTGGCCAGCGGGTCATAACGCTTTACATCCAGGAAGTAAGGCACGTGACGCGGGGTTTTGACCTCGGAAGCTGCAGGCTTAGGGGCCGTGACCGGGGCTTCGGCTTTAACCGGCTCAGCTTTTACGACTGTTTCGACAATCGGTGTTGCCGGCTTCGCGTCTGTTTTGACAGCAATTGGTGCCTTTTTAGCCGCGGGCTTCTTAGCAGAGGTTTTCTTCGCCGTCGTTTTCTTAGCTGTGGTTTTCTTGGCCGCCTTTTTGGGCGTCGCGGCTTTTGTCATGCGCTCAAGCTTGGCTTGCAAATCCGACAATTCGTCTTCCAAACGATTGACTTTGGATTTAACGGGAACGGGCAAGGCTTCGGTGACTTTATCGGCAGTGTTGGTATAGCCTTTCCAAGCACCTTTTTGAGCTTGCTTGATCAGGACTTCCGCCTGTTTGACGGTTGTTTCGCCTTTTTGCGACAAATTCTCGAAGAGATTTTCGGTCAAGTCTTTGGCTTGGCGGCGACGCAATTGCGCGCGATCATAGGCCAGACCGTAAAGGCCGACATATGCGAGGGCGCTGCGACGCAGCACTGATTTCTTGTCTTTAGTTTGGGTTGCCATGGTTTGCTCCACTCAGAATACGGCTGTTAACCATGGCCTTAGGAGCTTTAATTAGAATGCGCTGCCTAACAAATGTCAGACAGGGTCTTGAGCGGATTGGCGTACAAATTTTGAGCGCAGATCAGGGCCGTCATGGCTCCATCCGGGCGCCCAAAAAATATATTTGAGTTTATCCGAGAGCTTAGGGGCCCGTTTGACGTCCCGCCATATAGCCGCATATTCATGGGTGGCTACATAGGCCGGGTGATGGCTCTCTATATTGGTCGTCAGCCCGTATTTGGGCGGATCAAAATCTTTCTCTTCCGAAAACGTTCCGAACAATCGGTCCCAAAATATAAAAATGCCGGCGTGATTGCGGTCCAAATAGCGCGGCTGAGAGGCATGATGTACGCGGTGATGTGAGGCCGTATTGAAAATATATTCCAATGGAGCCGGCAATCGTCTGACCAGCTCCGTATGAGTCCAATATTGATAGATCAGATTAATACTGATCATGATAAAAATCATCAGGGCGTCAAAACCGATGATCGGCAGCCACAACCAAAATAAATATTTGTGCAGGCGCTCGCCCACGCCCTGCCGAAGAGCCGTGCCGTAATTCAAATATTGGGACGAATGGTGCGGAACGTGACCGGCCCATAAAATGCGAACTTCGTGGTTCATCCGGTGCATGACATAATAGGTCAGATCATCAGCAAATAATAAAAGCCCCCACGCCCACCATTGGCGGCCAATGACATCCCGCAGGCCGAGCCAATTTGCATCGTGCAGATAAATCATCGCCAGAAGCGCCAGGGCTTTGGGCATGAAATCCACGAGCAGTGTCAGCGGAACCATGGACAGAGACGTCCACATATCCTTCTTTTCGTAAAGGCCCAAACTGCGCTTGCGGTCCATGACAAATTCAATGACCAACATGGCAATAAAAAACGGAAAAGCGATCAGGATAAGCTGATCATTCATGGCCTTGGATATGGCTTCGGTTAAGCTCATATTTCGCGTTTACGCAAAAGCGTATCGCAAGGCAAATGATAGACAAATAAAAAACCCCGCTCGAAAGCGGGGCCCAATTCATTTGAAAGCAGAATTTACTCTTCTTCTGATTTTGCTTCTTCTGCGGGAGCCTCTTCAGCTGCCGGCGCATCTTCGGTCGCAGGAGCTTCTTCAGCCGCAGGGGCTTCTTCTGCAGGTGCCTCTTCGGCGGCAGGCGCTTCGGCTTCAGCAGCCTCAGCAGCTTTGGCAGCTTCTTCCGCGGCTTTAGCCGCTTCTTTTGCAGCTTCTTTAGCTTCGGCTTCCGCAGCTTTACGAGCTTCGGCGCGTTCTTTTTTGTCTTCAATACGCTGCAGAGCTTTTTCGCCCGGCTTGCCTTTATTCGGGTTATTACCGGCGGTCCATTCCCACATTCCGGCTTCGCTTAAGAAACGCGCAACACGGTCGGTCGGGCGAGCGCCCTTGCTCAGCCATTCTTTGATCTTGTCAGTTTCCAGCTTAACGCGGTCATCACTGCCCTTAGGGAGCATAGGGTTATAGGACCCGACACGATCGATGAACCGGCCATCGCGAGGCGAACGGCTGTCGGCGACAACGATACGATAATATGGGCGTTTTTTGGCGCCGTGACGGGCCAATCTGAGTTTGAGTGCCATGATAAATTCCTTTGATTTAGACCTTCAATTACTTTTTCTTTTTCGGACCGCCGATTCCCGGCAATCCTCCCCCGAGACCGGGCAGTTTACCGCCGCCAAGTCCGGGCAATCCTTTGGGCATTCCGCCCTTTGACATTTGTTTCTTGAGCTCTTCGAGCATGGCCGGATCCATGTCCGCAGGATTAGGCATGCCGCCCATACCTTTACCGCTCATGCCTTTGGGCATACCGGGCATGCCGCCCATCATTTCGCCCATCATGCCGGCCATACCTTTTTTGCCGAGCTTCTTCATCATGTCGCTCATCTGTCTGTGCATTTTCAGAAGCTTGTTGACTTCCTGAACGCTCATGCCTGATCCGGCGGCAATACGCTTTTTACGCGAAGCTTTCAGCAGGGCCGGATTCTTACGCTCATAGGGCGTCATGGACAGAATGATAGCCTGTTGCTGTTTCAGCAATTTGTCATCAACACCGCCCATGGAATCGAGCTGTTTTTTCATCTTGCCCATGCCGGGCATCATTTTCATCAGGCCGCCAATACCGCCCATTTTTTGCATTTGGCCAAGTTGACGCCCCAGATCGTCCAGGTCGAACTTGCCCTTTTCCATTTTCTTGGCGAGTTTTTCGGCTTCTTTTTGGTCGATGACCTCAGCAGCCTTTTCCACTAATGAGACAACATCGCCCTGGCCTAAAATACGGCCGGCCAAACGGTGCGCATCAAAGGCTTCCAAACCATCCAGTTTTTCACCTGTGCCCAGGAATTTAATGGGAAGGCCGGTAACGGCGCGCATGGATAAGGCCGCGCCCCCTCGTCCGTCCCCGTCAATCCGGGTCAGAACCAAACCCGTCAGAGGCAATTGGGCGTGAAAGCGTTTAGCCGTTTCAACGGCATCCTGACCGGTCAAAGCGTCAGCCACCAGCAAAGTCTCGATGGGCTGAGTCGCTTTTGCGATATCCTCAACCTCAGCCATTAAAACGTCATCGATTGTGGTTCGGCCGGCCGTATCCAAGAAAACAACATCGTAACCGCCGAGCTTAGCCTGCTCCATGGCACGGTCTGCAATTTGGCGGGCCGTTTGGTCTTTGACGATCGGCAGGAAATCAACACCGGCTTGGTCGGCCAAAATGCCCAGCTGCTCCATAGCGGCAGGTCTGTTGGTATCCAAAGAGGCTAATAAGACTTTCTTCTTACCCCGTTCCTTTAGGAACTTGGCAATTTTACCGGTCGTGGTCGTTTTACCCGAGCCCTGAAGGCCGGCCATTAGGATGGCAACCGGCGGTCGTCCCGATAAAACCAGTTCAGAGGCACGCGCCGCTTCGATCTGCGCGTCTTCATCTTCGCCGATAACGCCGCCCAGCATATTGACCAAACCGTCATGAACAATCTTGACGATTTGCTGGCCGGGCTTAACGGATTTGATGACTTTTTCGCCGACGGCTTCTTTTTTAATCGACGCGATGAAATCTTTGACGACCGGAAGGGCAACGTCCGCTTCGAGCAGCGCAATACGTATTTCGCGCATAGCGGCTGCAACGTCTTTTTCAGACAAGCTGCCGCGACCGGTTAAACCGTCGAAAACATTCCCTAATTTATCGCCTAAGGCTTCAAACATAAAAACTCCGTATTCCACAC
>CALJNJ010000145.1 GCA_937981945.1 uncultured Caulobacterales bacterium
TTTGGGACCAGAGCGCTTTCACCGTAAAAGACTTTCGAAACGCTGTGATAGCAAAACCGACTTTCGCCGGCCATGACAACCACATCCCCTGAAAATAATTTCAGACCTTGGGTCGGGCCGCCCCGCTTGGGGCCGCCTATGCGAAACATGGCCGGATCACCCAGGGAAACAGAGACCACCGGTGCTTTGGCGTCTTGCTCATCATTGTCAATATGCGCGCCCATTTTTGCGCCGTCTTTATACCAATTGATCAGACAGCATTCCGGTTGCACGTCATAATCGGTCACATCATCCCAAAGATCGCGCAATAATTGCGGCATATCAGGCCAGGCCGCGCCGGTGACCGGGTGGACGGGCTCATAACGATAGCCTTTTTCCTTGTCGGTCACCCAGCCCAGCGTGCCGAAATTTGACAGGGCCACGGACATAGGCGTGCCCGTTCGCGGCATACGCGGCACATAAAAAGGGGCCTGTTTTACCCCGTCGCGTACGGCGCCGATCAATTCAGCTTGTGCAGCCGCATCAAAATAAAGCGGGTAATGGGCAAAGCCCTTGGGGAAATTATCCATACGTCCTTATGAGTCCCGACTGAAATTGAGTCAAAAAAATCTGTAAAAAAATTACACCTTTCCCTTGCGAGTCAAATTTGAGTTCCCATATCGGCTCCAATGCGGTTGTTTCCGCTTTGATTTTATTTAACAAATCTGTCTACCTGAAGGGGGCTTCGCGGGCAGGAAAATGGAGCAAAAAGATGACTAAAGTTATCGGTATTGACCTTGGGACCACAAACTCATGTGTCGCAGTAATGGACGGGGATAAAGCCCGTGTTATTGAAAATTCAGAAGGTCAGCGGACCACACCGTCCGTCGTAGCCTTTACGGAAGACGGCGATCGTCTTATCGGGCAGACCGCCCGTCGCCAGGCCGTCACCAATCCGGATCACACATATTCAGCGGTTAAGCGCTTGATCGGCCGGTCTTTTTCAGACCCGGCCATCAAAAAGGACCAAAAAATGGTCCCTTACACAATTGTCAAAGGCAAGGGCGGCGACGCTTACGTCAAGGGCCGTGAGAAAGAATATGCGCCGGCAGAAATTTCCGCCATGGTTTTGACCAAGATGAAAGAAACTGCCGAAGATTTTCTCGGCGGCGAAGTGACCCAAGCCGTTATTACGGTTCCGGCTTACTTTAATGACGCTCAGCGTCAGGCCACTAAAGACGCCGGTAAGATTGCCGGTCTGGAAGTTCTGCGGATCATCAATGAGCCAACGGCTGCGGCCCTGGCTTACGGCATGGACAAAAAAGACGGCAAGACCATTGCGGTTTATGACCTTGGCGGCGGCACGTTTGACGTTTCGGTTCTGGAAATCGGCGACGGTGTTTTTGAAGTAAAAGCGACCAATGGTGATACTTTCCTCGGCGGTGAAGATTTTGACATTCGGATCGTCGAATATTTCAGCGATGAGTTTAAGAAAGACACCGGCATTGAGCTGAAGTCTGACAAATTGGCGCTTCAGCGTCTTCGCGAAGAAGCTGAGAAGGCCAAGAAAGAATTGTCTTCTGCCTCGACCTATGAAGTCAATTTGCCGTTTATTACGGCGGACGCATCAGGCCCAAAGCACTTGAACATGAAATTGACCCGCGCCAAGCTGGAAACGCTTGTTGCTGATCTGGTCAAACGCACAATTGCACCCTGTAAGAAAGCTCTGTCGGATGCAGGCCTCAAGGCCGGCGAAATCGACGAAGTTATTCTGGTTGGTGGTATGACCCGTATGCCGGCTGTTCAAAAAGCCGTTGCTGATTTCTTTGGTAAAGAAGCGCATAAGGGCGTGAACCCTGACGAAGTTGTTGCTATGGGCGCTGCTATTCAGGGCGGTGTTTTGCAGGGCGACGTCAAAGACGTTCTTCTTTTGGATGTCACACCTCTGTCACTGGGTATCGAAACTGAAGGCGGTATCTTTACCCGCATGATCGATCGTAACACGACCATTCCAACCAAAAAGAGCCAGGTTTACTCGACTGCAGCCGATAACCAATCCGCTGTGACAATTCGGGTCTCCCAAGGCGAGCGTGAAATGGCCGCTGACAATAAACTGTTGGGTCAATTTGATCTGGTCGGTATTCCGCCGGCGCCGCGTGGTATGCCGCAAATTGAAGTGACCTTCGACATTGATGCCAATGGTATCGTCAATGTATCGGCCAAAGATAACGCTACCGGCAAAGAGCAGCAGATCCGCATTCAAGCCAGCGGCGGCCTGTCTGATGCTGACGTTGAAGCCATGATCAAAGACGCCGAAGCCAATGCTGAAAGCGATAAAGCGGTTCGGGAATTGGCAGAAGCCAAGAACCAGGCCGAAGCTTTGACCCATAAGGCCGAGCAAGACCTTAAAGAACACGGCGACAAAATCGGCGAGGATGAGAAAAAGGCGATTGAAGATCTGATCCCTGAAGTCCGCGCTGCCGCCGAAGGCGATGACGCAGAAGCAATCAACGCCAAAGTGGCTGAGCTGACAGCGGCCGTCATGAAAATGGGCGAGGCGATCTACGCCAATGCAAGCCCGGACGATGACGCGCCTGCCGGATCTTCGGACGATGATGATGAAGACATTGTCGACGCTGAGTTTGAAGACGTCGAAGACGACGACAAAGCTTAAAATTTTACGGCCTCTATTAGCCGTATCACGGTCCTCGGATGCACCTCCCCCTTCGCATCCGGGGATTTATTTATTGAATCCCCCGGTCTGTTCACGGTAAACGCCTGTTATGATCAATTTCGATGCTATCCGAAACGCTGATGTCGCGACATCGCCGTTCACCTATCTGGCCGGCAGCGATGTGGTCAGCGCGGATGACGGGCGCCGCATTCGTCAAGATTATCCGGCCATAACAAAATCCGGCTATCATCCTTTGTCACGCCTTGATGTTCGCGGTGCATTTGGCGAGCTGATCCGGGATCTGCAATCGGCGGAACTGGCTGATATATTATCGGATAAATTGGGTCTGGAGCTGCGTGATAAGCCGCGCATGATCACCGTGCGCAAATTGTCCAAAAAAACGGACGGATCCATCCATAATGACAGCCTGTCAAAAATTTGCACGTTTCTGATCTATTTGAACGAAGATTGGGATGCTGAGAACGGCGGCGCCATCAGAGCCCTGAACGGGGATCAAAGCATGGATGATTTTGCCGCTGAAGTTATGCCCACGGCGGGCAATGTATTCGGTTTTGCCAGATCCGAAACCAGTTGGCACGGTCACCCGCCTTTTGAGGGTGAGCGTTATGTGGTCCAAACCACATTTTTGATTGATCAAGCGGCGCTGGACCGAAAAGAAAATCGCGGCGGCCTGCAATTATTTTTGAAAAAACTAAATCCGTTTGCGCGCTGAATGTCAGAGTTCGAAATTTCGCCGCCCTTCGGAACTTATGCCCTTCCGGCCGCCCGTGAAAACTGGCGATTAAGGGCCGGCCGCTTTGGCGATAACCCCATTGGCCGCTCCATGATTTCTTTTTGCCGAAAAAAGGCGGTTGCCGGATTGGACGGCCCGTTTGACGTGCAGGTCGAGCATGACATTTTCGCGCGGCTTTACCCGCATGATAACCGCACGGAAAAACGGGCTCTGGCCGGGCCCCAGATTTGGGAAGTGGCCGAGCGTCGTCATATGCGCGCCGCTGCTGCCGCTTCGCCTGAGGACTTCGTCTTTATCGACGCCGGCGCCAATATCGGTCTCTACGCCCTTTACGCGGAGTATTATGCCAAGGCAGAGGGCAAGCGCGCCAATATTTACGCCATTGAGCCCAGCCCGGAAACCATTCGGCGGCTCAAGACCAATATCGCCGCCGGGAATTCCTCCGTAAAGGTGATCGAAACGGCCTTGTCCGATCATAAAGGCACAGGTCACTTAACTGACGCAGCCGGTAATCGCGGCGAGATTAAACTGGCAAAGGCCGGCGCAGACGAAGTCTCTGTCGATACGCTTTTTAATGTTTGCCGGGATGAAAACATCAATCGGATCGATGTCTTAAAGACGGATATAGAGGATCATGAAGAAACGGTCCTTCGCGCCTTTTTCACTCAAGCCCCAACATAAATGCATCCCGATATGCTGATAACGGAGACCCGAAGGGAACATATGGCACGTCCGCTTATTGAACTCTGTCTCTCTCATAACTACTTAGTGTCGGAAACCACACGCCAAAACACAATTTTGACAAAGAACCGAAATGTCTAAACGCGATTATTACGAAGTGCTCGGCGTCTCCAAAACGGCCGATGAAAAAGAACTGAAATCTGCTTTCAGGAAGAAGGCTATGGCCTGTCACCCGGATCGTCATCCGGATGACCCTGAGGCGGAAAGCCGGTTTAAAGAATTAAACGAAGCCTATGGCATTTTGTCGGACGCTGACAAGCGCGCTGCTTATGATCGCATGGGCCACCGCGCCTTTGAACAAGGCGGTATGGGCGGCGGCGGTTTCCAGGATTTCGGCGATATATTCTCGCAAATTTTTGGCGGCGGCGCGGCCGGCGGCGGCTTTGCCGATATGTTTGGCGGCGGCGGAGGCCGGCAACAGCGCGGTCAACGCGGCGCAGATTTGCGCTATGAAATGGAAATTACCCTCGAAGAGGCCTTTGCCGGTAAAGAACTGGAAATTCAGGTCCCGATCTCTGAAGATTGCGGCCGCTGTGACGGTTTGGGCGCAGAGCCCGGGGCCAGTATTGATACCTGTAATACATGCGGCGGTGCCGGACGTGTCCGTACCCAGCAGGGTTTCTTTACCATGGAGCGTGCATGTCCGACATGCGGCGGGCAAGGCGAATATGTGTCTGATCCGTGCGGTGAATGCGACGGCTCCGGTCAAACGCGGGTGAAAACTGAGCTTGATGTCAATATTCCGGCCGGTGTTGAAGACGGCACGCGCATTCGTTTGTCCGGGCAGGGCGATGCAGCGCCCAGACGGGGCGGCACCGGGCAGCGAGGAGATTTATATATTTTCGTATCCCTGAAGCCTCATGATTTGTTTGAACGCGAAGGCGCTCATCTATATTGCCGCGCGCCGGTGCCCATGACCAAAGCGGCGCTGGGCGGGGAGATTGAAATTCCGACCATTGACGGCGGCCGTTCGAAAATCAAAATTCCTGAAGGCTCGCAAAGCGGAAAACGCATGCGTCTGCGCGGCAAAGGTATGAGCGTTTTACGAACATCTCAGCGCGGCGACATGTATGTGGAGCTTTCCGTTGAAACACCGTCCAAGCTGAATTCGCGGCAAAGAGAATTGCTGGAAGAATTTGTCCGCGAGGGCGGCGATGAGGTAAGTCCGGCCAGCAAAAACTTCTTTGATAAGGCCAAGAATTTCTGGGATAATCTGTCCGGATAACGAAAGCGCAATCGTGAGCGACAAGTCTAAAGTTAAACCTTGGTTTTCTGATCGTTGGGGTTGGTGGGTAAAAATCACCGATCGCGACAGTGCGGATCACGCCATTAAAATGTCGGGCTTGCCGGTATTTTTATGGGGCACGTCTTGGTTCTTTGTCGGGCTTCTCACCCTGTTAATGGTCATGATGGCAGGTGATGTCCCCGGCAGTTTATGGGCGATATCAGCCGCGTTATTGATCGCCGGAATAACGCTGATTGTTCTGGGCCTGCTGCTCAGACAAAACCGCAATAAATTGGCCCCTTGGGTCGCCGGTGTTTATATCGCCGGAACGATTATAAACTCGATCGGTGTTCTGATGGCGCCAAGCGAAATATTTGCTATTTCGTTGGCGTCACTCTTTATGTCCGGCTTGTTTATCTTGCTGTCAGTCGGCGGCCTTCGAGGCTGGTCATGGCTAAAAGCCAATGGCGCGCTTTAATCACATTCCGAGCTCTGCTCCAAAATGTGAGTGAACATTTGTATAAAACGTTTCGCTCTGTCGCTCTGCTCGCCACGCCTTGAGATTAGGATAGGGCGACAAATCAATACCGCACATGTCAACGGGCTCGAGGGCTGAGACCAAGGCGATATCAGCCAAGCTCATTTGCGAGCCGCACAGAAATGGCTGATCCGTCAGGGTCTGTTCCACGATGGGCAGATTGTTTTCCAAAAATTGCAGGCCGGTTTTCAATGAGCTTTCATCTGCCTCCCCGCCCATAAACTTGACGATTACCCGGTTGAACTGCACCCGCGCGACCGGTGTCCTCACATGCTGAACCACATAGTCCATCCATTGATCAACTTTGGCTTGGGCTTCAATATCGCTCGGATATAGATCAGAGCCCGCCTTTCGGGCGATATAGCGCATAATGGCTTCACTTTCAGCCATGCAGAAATCTCCGTCAGACAACGCCGGTACACGCCCATATGGATTGATCGCCAAAAACGCTTCACTCTTTTGTTCACCTTCCTGCAAATTGATGACTTGGGTTTCGTAGTCTGCGCCCGCAGCTTCGGCTGTAAACAATGTGCTGAGCGCCGGGAAAGATAGCGGATGGTAATAAAGCTTCATGAAAATCTCCTGGTTGGATGGGGATTATAGCACAGAAATGGCGGGAATTGACCCTGCGATCCGTACCGGCCGCCATTCAAATATAATCGTTTTTGAAGCCGTTGATAATTGGCTTCAGCCAAACTTTCCGGCCAGAGCGTTGTCAATCAATTGCGCTGTTTCATCGGGGCCGTAAATAGCCACAAAAGAGCCAAAACGCGGGCCCTGGGTTTGGCCCAGACACACTTCGTAAATGGCTTTGAACCAATTGCGCAGATTTTCAAATTCGTGATCTTTGCCCACGCTGAAAATCAGGGTTTGCAAAGCTTCGCTGTCAGCTTGTTCGGCTTCAGGCACTTGGCGCAGGCGTCCGGCTAAATCCATGAGCGCCGCGCCTTCTTGTTCAGTGGGCGTGCGATAGGTTTTAGACGGTTTTACGAAGTCCTCATAATAGCGCACCGCATAGCCGGCGAGTTTATCAAGGACCGGATAATCGGCGGCGTTGGCGCCGGGTGAATATCGCTCAATAAAGCCCCACAAAATATCTTTGTCCGAAGCGTTACTGGCGGAAACCAAATTCAGTAAAAGCGCGAAACTGACCGGAGTTGTATCCTGCGGCGGGCGTCCCGCGTGAATATGCCAAACCGGATTATTGATTTTTTGATCGGCGTCTTGGCGCTGATAGGCATTGAGATGCTGGAAATATTCATCAACGGCTTTGGGAATGACATCAAAGAATAAGCGCTTTGCCGTTCGCGGCTTCGTGAACATATAAAGCGCCAAGCTTTCGGGCGTGGCATAGGTCAGCCATTCATCAATGGATATGCCATTGCCTTTGGTCTTGGAAATTTTTTCGCCTTTGTCGTCCAAAAACAATTCATAGACATATTGCACGGGCGGCTGAGCGCCGAGAATTTTACAAATTCGCGAATAAATAATGCTGTTGGCCTGATGGTCTTTCCCGAACATTTCAAAATCAACGCCGAGAGCAGCCCAGCGCATTCCGAAATCCGGTTTCCATTGCAGTTTGGCATTGCCGCCGGTGACTTTAACGGTCACCTCCGTTCCGTCACTGTCATCAAATGTTATCGTGCCGTCTTTAGCGTTGACCGATTTCATGGGCACGTAAAGAACTTGGCCCGTGCTTGGCGAAATCGGCAAAAACGGACTATAGGTCGCGCGGCGCTCTTCGCCGAGGGTCGGCAACATCACATTCA
Organism: uncultured Caulobacterales bacterium; assembly: GCA_937981945.1. Classification (GTDB taxonomy): domain Bacteria; phylum Pseudomonadota; class Alphaproteobacteria; order Caulobacterales; family Maricaulaceae; genus JACOMS01. The sequence continues at coordinate 7,681 of CALJNJ010000145.1, forward strand.
TGATGTCATCGAATTTCTCAAGCGCGCGTAACAACATGCCGTCATAGACGCCGGCCTTATAAAGGTCCGTGGCGGACTTGAACTCATATTCAAACCCGAACCCGTCAAGGAACTCTCTGAGCTTATGATTATTATGGTGCCCAAAACTTTCGTGACAGCCAAACGGATCCGGAACATCGGTCAGAGGCTTACCCAGATTGGCTTGCAGCATATCCTGCTCGGGCATATTGCCCGGAACTTTGCGCATACCGTCCATGTCATCGGAGACACAGATGAGGCGCATGGGAATTTTATCTTCGGTTAGGGCGCGAAAAGCTTCCATCACCATAATGGTCCGCACAACTTCGCCAAAGGTACCGATATGGGGCAGGCCCGACGGGCCATAGCCGGTCTCAAACACCACAGGTTTATCGCCGCGTTCAATGCCGCGTTTCTTTTCAATATCCAGACGTTTCAGGATTTGACGGGCCTGTTCAAAGGGCCAGGCTTTTGCCTTCATATAATCCGGTTGATCCGTGCTCATTTGTGCCTCGAGAAAATAACAGTGCCACCTAGGGCTTTAGGGCTGTCAGGTCAACGACAAAGCCGGTCATTTCGCCAGAGCGCTGCCGAGCTCTTTCAGGAATTTAACGGCGACATAGGCGGTCATAGGGCCAATATCTTTGCGCGGATTATATTCGACAATGTCGCCGCC
>CALJNJ010000146.1 GCA_937981945.1 uncultured Caulobacterales bacterium
CTTTGGGATGATGATCTGGAGCGCCTCGAATGGTATCTGGAAGATGCCATGGCCCGGGTTCCGGTCATTGCCGAATCCGGTATTTCCAAAGTTATCAACGGGCCTATTCCTTATACGCCGGACGGCAATCCGCTCATTGGCCCGATGCCGGGCGTGCCCAATGCTTTTGAGGCTTGCGTTTTTACCTTTGGAATTTGTCAGGCTGGCGGGGCCGGAAAAGTTCTGGCCGAATGGATTACGGAAGGCACGACGGAGTGGGATATGTGGGCCTGTGACCCGCGCCGCTTCACCGCTTTTGCCAGCGATTTGGATTACTGCGTTGCCAAAGGTATGGAAGTTTACGGCCATGAATATGCCATGCATTTCCCTCACCATGAATGGCCTGCGGGCAGAGATCAAATTAAGTCGCCCATCCATGATCGCCTGATTGCGAATGGCGGGCAAATGGCCGCCTTTAATGGCTGGGAGCGGCCTAATTATTTCGCCAAGCCCGGTGATGATACATCTGAAGAGGCCACGCAAACCTGGCATCGGGAAGGTCCTTGGTTTGAGCGGGTCAAAGAAGAGTGCGAAATGGTCAGTACGGATTGCGGCGTTCTCGCGATCTCTGGATTTTCACGTCTCAACCTGGAAGGTGAGGGCGCTCGTAAATGGCTCAATCGCCAAACCGCCTCGCGCCTGCCCAAAGTGGGCCGCGTGGGTCTGGCTTATTTCGCCGATGAAGCCGGACGAACGGTGACCGAGATGACCATTATCCCGCGCACGGATGAGAAAATTTCATTGATCACGGCCGCTCTTGCCCAGTGGCATGACCGGGATTTTCTGGCCCGTAATTTGCCGGATCATCTAACCCTGACGGACGCAACGGCCGACCACGAATGTTTCCTGGTGACGGGCCCCAATGCCCGCGCCGTGCTCTCTGAGGTCACAGATGGTGATCTGGAGCTGGGCTGGCTAACCTCACAACCGGCCAAGGCTTGCGGCCATGATGTGACTTTGCTGCGAGTCTCTTATGTGGGCGAGCTGGGCTGGGAAATTCATTGCCCTATCGAACACGCCTTGGAGATTTACGACGCCGTCAGAGCGGCGGGCGCAAAACCCTTTGGCATGTACGCCCTCGAATCCATGCGCCTTGAAAAAGGATACCGGGCTTGGAAAGGCGATCTATCGACGGATTATACTTTGCTCGAAGCCGGGCTTCAGCGTTTTGTCCGTTTGAACAAGCCACGCTTTGTCGGCAAGGACGCTTTGTCCAAACAAATGGAAGAAGGTCTTACCAAAAAATTCGCCACGCTTGTGGTCGATAGCCCGGATTATGATCCGCCTTACATGTCGTCAATCTTCTTGGGCGGTGAGCTCGTGGGCGAGACCACGTCTGGCGGCTGGGGCCACCGCACCGGAAAATGTATAGCCTTGGCTATGCTGCGGATTGATCTGCACGAGCCTGGCACGGAGTTGGAAATTGAGATTTATGAGCAGCGCTACAAAGCGACCGTGATGGCTGATGAGCCGCTTTGGGATCCGTCCAATGAAAGACTGCGAGCTTAATCATGTCGGACTCCTTGGTGATTAAAAAACCGGTCCCAAGCAAAGCGCGGGCGGTTATTATTGGCGGCGGCATTGCGGGCTGTTCGGTGGCTTATCATCTGGCAAAACTGGGCTGGAAAGATGTGGTTTTGCTGGAGCGCAAGCAGCTCACCTGTGGCACTACCTGGCATGCGGCCGGTTTGATAGCCCAGCTGCGCGCCAGTAAAAACATGACCCGTCTGGCCAAATATAGCCAGGAGCTTTACGGTAGTCTGGAAGAAGAAACTGGCGTTGCCACAGGTTTTCGCCGCAATGGCTCTATCACCGTTGCGCTCACAGAACACCGTAAGGAAGAAATTTTACGTCAGGCCACCATGGCCCGGGCCTTTGGTGTGGACGTGGAAGAAATTTCCATTGGCACGCTCAAAGACCGCTATCCTTATTTATCCACGGAGGACGTGAAGAGTGCCGTCTATCTGCCGCTGGACGGGCAGGGCGATCCGGCCAATATTGCTTTGGCCCTTGCCAAAGGGGCGCGCCAAAACGGCGCCGCCGTAATCGAAGGCGTCAGCGTTACAAATATTCATAAAAAGAACGGCCGAATTTCAGGTATTGCCTGGAGCCGGGACGGCTCGGACGAACAGGGCGAAATAGAAACCGATATCGTCGTCAATTGCGCAGGCATGTGGGGTCACACGGTTGGCCGCATGGCCGGCGTAAATGTGCCGCTACACGCCTGTGAGCATTTCTATATTGTCACGGAAAGCATCCAAGATCTGCCCAAGCTCCCGACTTTGCGCGTGCCCGATGAATGCGCCTATTACAAAGAAGACGCCGGAAAAATTCTACTTGGCGCCTTTGAACCTGTGGCCAAGCCTTGGGGTATGGACGGAATTCCCGAGGATTTCTGCTTTGACCAATTGCCGGAAGATTTCGATCATTTTGAGAGCATTTTGGAAATGGCCATCAACCGCTTCCCGGCTTTGGCCGAGACCGGCATTCACACATTTTTCAATGGCCCTGAGAGCTTTACGCCAGACGATGCCTACCATCTGGGCGAGTCCCCGAATGTGCCGGGCTTTTGGGTCTGCGCCGGCTTTAACTCCATCGGTATTCAGTCCTCCGGCGGCGCGGGCATGGCGCTGGCCCACTGGATGGAATATGGCTATCCACCCTTTGATGTGTCTGATGTGGATATTCGGCGCATGCAGCCTTTTCAGGGCAATAAGCAATATTTGTTTGAACGCTCCAAAGAAACCCTTGGGCTTCTTTACGCGGATCATTTCCCTTATCGGCAAAAAGAAACCGCCCGCGGCGTTCGCCGTTCACCGCTCCATGATCGACTAAAAGCCGAAGGCGCGGTTTACGGGGAATTTTCTGGATGGGAGCGCGCCAATTGGTTCGCAGATCCCGGCGATACCCAGGCTTATGAATATTCCTGGGGCCCGCAAAACTGGTTTGAAAACTCCAAACGCGAACATGAGGCCATCCGCAATAATGTGGGCCTTTATGACATGACGTCCTTCGGCAAGATCCGCGTCGAGGGGCCCGACGCCGAGA
>CALJNJ010000147.1 GCA_937981945.1 uncultured Caulobacterales bacterium
TTGCAAATGGTCCACCGTGGATAAAGGCGAGATTATGCTCAATGGACTGCACCAAATTAGGCTGGAAAGCGTCCTTCAACAGAACTGTAACCGCACCATCAGCCTGTATATCGCGGACCGTAAACGGCTTGCGTTCATAAGTTTGCCCGAGAATGATGTCGCCAATGCGCTTCTGAAGATCTTTCAGGTCTGTTGCGAGACAGAAGATCGCCATGATTTCGGAGGCCACAGTAATGTCAAACCCATCTTGGCGCACAACCCCTTGTGTAGGTCCGCCCATACCAATGGTAATATTACGCAGAGCCCGGTCGTTCATATCAACGACGCGGCGCCAGGTAATCCGGCGCGGATCGATATTAAGTTCATTCCCCCACTGCATATGATTGTCCAGCATGGCGGAAATCAAAGAATGAGCAGATGTGATGGCATGGAAATCGCCGTTAAAATGTAGATTAATGTCTTCCATGGGCAGGACCTGCGCGCGGCCGCCGCCGGCAGCTCCGCCCTTCATCCCGAAACATGGTCCAAGTGAAGGCTCACGCAGGCAAACCATGGATTTCACACCAATTCGGTTGAGGCCGTCATTGAGGCCTACAGATGTGGTTGTCTTTCCTTCACCTGCCGGCGTTGGGGTCACGGCGGTTACAAGCACCAGTTTTCCGTTGGGCCGATCTTTAATTTCTTCGATATACTCTAAGGACAGCTTCGCCTTAAAATGACCGTAAGGCACTAAAGCTTCCGGCGGAATGCTCAGGGTCTTTTCTGCTAATGGCAGAATGGGTTCCATTTTTGCCGCGCGAGCAATCTCAATGTCAGGCGCGCCGGGTGCCGGCAGATTTTGTTGGGTCATTTTTTACTCCCCCTTATTTGGATAATTTAAAAAATCGGATATTCAGCAATATAACTAATACGACATTATGTAGACAAATAACGACATTACCTGTAAGTTGATACCAACATGTTTATAGAGTGGATTTTTACGGTTTGGCTTATGAGTCAGAATTATTTTTCCCGATGATAAATTCTTCGGTAAAGACTCGGCGAAAATTTCATGCATTGTGGTTGTATGACTAAAATTTCGCCGCTCAACCGATCTGACGAAACGATAAACCATTACGACCCGAATGAGGTGTTTGTCACGCCGGCCATGACTCGAACGCTTACAAATTCGGGCCTTATACTCCCAAATTTAGAAAATATTCGAAGTTATCGCCGTGATCGTATTTTGGCCGAAATGGAAAAACGCGAAGTAGATGCCCTTCTCTTGTTTGATCCGCTGAATATCCGTTATGCCACTGACAGCTCAAACATGCAGGTCTGGACCACCCATAACTTGGCACGAGCAGCGCTGGTGACCGTGGATGGCCATTTCATACTGTGGGATTTTACACGTTGCGAGCATATGACAGAACATTTGCACCGCCTCAATGAAGTTAGATCGGTCGCGGGCTCTTTTTACTTTGAGTTTGGAGACACGGTTGCGGCGCAAGCCCGGTCTTTTTGCCGGGAGGTACAGGACGTATTATCAAGCCGCAAACTAACCGGTCCCATTGGCATCGACAGAATGGATACGGACATCGCGAAAGCATTCTTTGCGGCTGACCTCAATATCATCGCCGGTCAAACTGTGATGGAGCATGCACGGGTTATTAAATCCGCCGACGAAATCCTGGCTATGCGCTGCGCCGTATCAGGATGCGAAATGGCGATGGCTGAAATGGAAAAGGTCATGACTCCGGGCATGGCCGAAGTCGAACTATGGTCCGTTTTGCACCGGGAAAACATAGCCCAAGGCGGCGAGTGGATCGAAACACGCATTTTAGCGTCAGGCCCACGCACTAATCCTTGGATGTCCGAGGCGAGCGGCCGCATCATGAATTCCGGCGATATCATGGCATTTGACACGGATTTGATCGGACTATTCGGAATATGTGTCGACACGTCGCGAACATGGTTGGTCGGAGATGACGATGCCCGCCCCGAACAAATCGAAATGTACAAAATTGCTCACGAACATATCGAAACAAATATGGCCTTGCTTGCACCCGGCGTATCTATGCGGGATCTGACATTCAACGGTCACGAACTTCCAAAGGAATATCAAGCTAAAAAATATTGTGTGAAAATGCATGGCGTCGGTCTTTGCGATGAATTCCCGAGCATTTACTACCCCGATAATTATATCGAAGGCGCTTTTGACTATCACATTGAGGCCGGCATGGTTCTGTGTGTTGAAGCCTATGTGGGCAGAGACGACGGAATCGAGGGTGTAAAACTGGAAAATCAGGTGCTCGTTACAGAGACAGGCTTTGAAAACCTGACAACTTACCCATATGATAAAAGATTAATGGGAATATAGCATGAAAAAAGAAGACTTGAATCTTTCTGATTTTGAACCGATCGACAGCCCGTGTGTTCTGGTTTGCTCTGTCGACAAAGAGAGCGACCGATGTTTTGGTTGCGGACGTTCGCGCGATGAAATCGCCCGCTGGACACTTTACACTAAGGCCGAGCGTGATGAAGTTTTAGCGCAATTACCGGAGAGATTACCACCGCTCCACGCTAAACTGGAAGAGCGGCGCAAACGCCGCCGGGTCAATAAAAGACGCCAAAAGTCAGCCCCTGAGTAATGTTTGGTCGACAGCCGCTTAACTCACCTCAAAATATAGGGTTTCTGCTGACGCCGCAATTTTCCATGATTGCATTTACAGCCGCGATCGAACCGCTGCGGGTCGCCAACCGTATTGCCCGCAACAACTTGTTTGAGTGGCGTCTTTTTACAATTGACGGCTCACCGGTTAAGGCCAGTAACGGCGTCGAGTTTAACCCTGACGGAAAGCTTGAAGATGACAAATATGACGTTTTATTTGTTTGTTCCGGTGTCCGTGCATATGACCATCTCAATAAAGCGACCTCAAATGCGCTCCGAAAATTAGCCCGGCGAGGTGTCCCGTTAGGCAGTATTTGCACCGGATCGGTAAGCCTTGCAGAGGCGGGATTGTTGGACGGATATAAATGCACCATACATTGGGAAAACATTGAGAGCTTGGCCGAACGGTTTCCTGATCTCAACATTACATCCTCATTGTTTGAGGTTGATCGAAATCGCTATACGTGTTCGGGCGGATTAGCGGCTGCGGATATGATATTGCATTCAATTCGGCTCGATTACGGTCGTGAATTGGCCATGCAAGTCGCGGATCAATTACTTTACTCAGCGGGGCGAGAACCGGATGATTTACAGCGGATGGAAGTGGCAAAACGGACCGGTGTAAATCACCCAAAAATTCTGGCGGCAATTGGCTATATGGAGGCCCATTTAGAGACTCCAATTTCCATTTTTGACTTGGCAAAACGGGTGGCAATGTCATCTCGTCAATTGGAAAGGCTTTTTAAGTCAAGTTTGGGTGTTACTCCGGCCAGATATTATCTAAATTTGAGACTGGATCGCGCTCGAAAATTTTTACGCCAGACTTCTCTTAACGTGCAGGAAATTGCTGTAGCGACAGGCTTTGGATCCGTATCCTATTTTTCGAAATCTTATAAGCAACGGTTCGGGCATACGCCGCGACAAGAGCGCGAAAGCGCTTAGGACAATTTCTTTTTCTTTCGCCGAATACGCGGATCCATTCGCCGAATGATTGCCATGGATCTGGGCCTGGCCAACGCGATGTAATCTGCGCTGTCTGCAACAGCCCCGCGTTTTGCGATCCTATAGAGCGTATACATGCACAGCAGTAAATGAATAGCGGCCGTATAGGCAAACAAAGAGGTGGTTCCAAACCGTGTCATGGCGACGGCACCTGCGGAAGGCCCGAAAACCGAACCAAGTCCATAAATCAATAAAAGTCCGCCGCTCACCGCAACAAATTCATGTGGCTCTGCACGGTCATTGGCGTGGGCTGCGCACAGACCGAAGACCTGCATTGCGAACACACCATAAAGTCCGCCGCCAAAGAGCAATAGGGTTCTGCTTTGCGCTGCAAACATCCAAAGGCTTAGCCCTGCGATGACCGCTCCGACAGATATAAAAAATATCAAATTACGGCGGCCCAAACGATCTGACAGCCAGCCGGTCGGATACTGCATGACGGCACCCGCAAATATGACCACACTCATAAAGGTTGAGACCATCAACACGGGATGACCGAGGCCTGTGACAAAGATCGGCGCCACCCCCCAAAAAGCACCATTAGTCATCCCAACGGCAAAACATCCAATCGCTGCTAACGGCGAAACCCTTACAAGCTTTTTGAGATTAAGAGACGTTTCTGTCACAGCTTTGGGTGCGGACGACGTGGAGAGAGAAATTGGGAATATGGCCATACATATGAGAATGGCGACGAGCGTAAACAAAATTACTCCGTCCGGATCCGGAATAGACAGCATAAACTGCCCGATTGTTACAGCCGCTAAATCCACCATTCGATAGATGGACAAAACCTGTCCCCGCTGCTCATTCGGAGCCGCTTCATTGATCCAACTTTCAATCAAAACGTAAAGACCGGCAAAACTAAATCCAATAACGGCCCGAAGCAAAACCCAAACCGGAATATTGACGAGCAACATATGTATTAGCGTGCCCGCCGCTGTTAAAGCTGAGAGCGCGGCGAAAACTCGGACATGACCAACCCGTTTGACTAAATGAGGTGTATAAATACAGCCCGCGATAAAACCCGCATAATAAGCCGACGTCATAAATCCAATGGCCGGCAACGGAAAACCGGATTCGCCGGCTCGAATGGCGATTAGCGTGCTCAGCAGCCCGCCGCCGGCCAATAATATAGCGGCTGAAACCAATAATGCACCGACAGACCCGAGAACAGCCCGCATGACCAAAACCTTTATTTCAGACGGACAGGTCCCGACTGTGAATTTGCGAACAGCGCCATATTGGCTTCTTCTGCCTTTCGCAAGGCAAAAGCCGTCGGCGCTGATACTGAAACCAGCGCTTTGATGCCGCAGGCTGCAGCCTTCTCAATAATTTCATAGGAGCAGCGGCTGGACATAACGACAAACCCATTGCTTGGCTTTGTTTTTTCCAAAGCCATAGCCCCCAATAATTTGTCCAGAGCATTGTGCCGCCCAACGTCTTCGCGGACTATCTTGATAGTTCCGGTCAGATCCGCCCAGGCCGCCGCATGGACGGTGCGAGTTAAGTTTCCTAAAGGCTGATGGTCGCTTAAAGCAAGGAGCGCAGATGCAATCACATTCTCATCAAACTCAATGGGTTTCTCCGAGACGGGATCAAGTTTTCGGAACAATACATCCGCGTTTTCCAACCCGCAAACACCGCAACTCGCACTCCCCACAAGATTACGGCGCCTTTGGGTAATATCAAGTTTTTCAAGGGCTTCGTTCGTGATCTTGAGGCGCATATCAACACCTTGATCAGTTTGGTAAATATCCAGTGATATAATATCCCAAGGTTCACGTATGATGTTTTCAGTAAGGGTAAATCCGACAGCGAAGTCGGCCAAATCATCGGGAGTCGCCATCATTACCGCGTAATTTCGACGGTTGTAAACAAAGGCGACAGGGACCTCTTCCGGAATATGCCAATACGGTTTGTCACCACCCGAGATATTGAACTCTCGCGAAGACGGCAAGTCATCTCCGTGAAAGGTAATTTTCATTACTCAGCGGGCTCCAGGGCAATTTGGCGATAAGCCTCCAATTCATCCGCATAGGTTTTTTGCCAGTCGGATTTATGGTTCGCCGGCGCGACTGCAACGGCTGTCACCTTATATTCCGGGCAGCTTGTGGCCCAATCTACGTTCTCAGTGGTGACTACATTTGCGCCTGTATCCGGATGATGAAAGGTCGTATAAACAACGCCCGGCTGCATGCGAGACGAATG
>CALJNJ010000148.1 GCA_937981945.1 uncultured Caulobacterales bacterium
CGCAAGTGTATTCCAGTTTTTATCCGGCAGCTCGAAAGCGTCCGACAATAGAATTTTCAGAACGTTTTTCTTAAAGAACACGCCGCCAATCACGCCCAGCCCAAATAGAATATTCATGATGGTTGGCTTGATGTAGAAAAACCGCGGATCTTGGAAGAAGTAGGCGACACCTGCGAAAAAACAAACCGCAAAGGCCGAGAAAACAAGGACACCCGGAACGGTCTTATCCTTAAACCAAGTATAGGATACGGCCGCCAGGCTCAGAACGCCCAATAGGATCGCCGCCGGATATATGGCCGTATTGGGATCTTCGGAGGTCCGCCGCAGCCACATATAGACGACGAAAAACGCAAGTAGCGGACCAAATTCGATCCATTGCTTTTTGGGGGCGGGTTTGTTTTCGTTACTCATGGGGCCGCTTTGCCCCATCCCGCCGGATGAGGCAAGAGAAAGCCGATTATCCTTCGGTTGATTCCAGCTTTCCGATTTTTTGAACATTGTCGTCGACATTGCGTTCGATCAGTAGTCGCCTCGGATCAATCAGGACGTGAGTGGGTTTTTCAGTAAAGCTGAAAGACATTTCTGTTTCCAGCTCAGTGATACGCACGCGCTCAAGCTTGATCCAGTCACCTCCCAGGGTCTCTTTGGGGTCCTTGTCATAAAATCCAATTTCCACCCATTCATTGAGCGACTCTTCCTCTATCTCCGTGACTGAGGTTTCTTTACCTGTTTCTTCGGACGCAATTTTCTTGTCCACTTTAACGGTAAAACCTATCGTATAATTGTCTTCACTTCCGGTGACTTTCACATCGTCAATTGACATTTCCCACAAGGTAATCCGCTCCCAGTAATCTGTAATGAGCTGCTGATAATCTTCGGGCGCGGCATTTCGGAGATATTCCACCAATTGATGGGTGGTGGGATATGGAGGGCCTTTAGAGCCATATTCTTCGAGAAATCCTCTAATGGCGCTCTGCATTTCGGCCTCGCCCATATATTGCTTCAGCCCCCAAAACACCCAGCTGGACTTATTATAGTTCAGATAGCCTTGACTATCCGCATTAATGAGCGCCGGTTCGTCATCATTGTCGTTGGCGCGGCCGCTTAGATATCTCCGGATTGTGCGCTCTTCCAACATGCGGCGAGCACGATTCCATCCAAATTTGGCTTCATAGGCAGTGAGGGCTGCATTCTCAGTCAAACCTTCAGATAAAACGTTAAAACCTTTTGTCTCGCCAGGCACGATCTGGTGTCCAAACCATTGATGCCCTATTTCATGCATGGTTACATAAGACGCAATATCGATGGACTTAGCGTCATCCGCGTCGCCTGGATCACGGACAAATCCAATATTTTCAGAAAACGGCACCGTACCGGCAAAGGCCTGCGCAAAATTTCCATACGGGAATTCCATAATCCGGACCTGACTATATTGATAAGGACCGAAGGTATCGGTGAACGTGTCCAAAGAGGATTTGGCGGCGTCCATCATCAGATCAATATTGTAGTCATGATCGGCGTGATAATATATTGCCAGGTCTACATTTTCACCGTCTGAATTATCCCACACGTCACGGCTAACTTCGTAATCGGCAGACATAAAGGCAAAGAAATTCATAATAGGATTAATGGCCTCATAAGAACGACAATGGCGATCGACGCCGTCTATCTGAATATCCTCAGTGCCAATATGTTTGCCCGGCGCTATCGGGATTTGGCCCGGGTCCGTACACACTCTGGCTTTGAAATCTACGTAATCTGCAGTTCTCATAAAGAAGTTGAATTGACGGGCCTCAAGATCAGTTTGATCTGGTTTTTTGGGCAATTCCGGCAAATCATATTTACGGCGATCATCAGGATTTCGCATCCGGCGCTGCTGAATTCCCAGCATTGGAAAAACCTGACTGTTGTTTACAAAAGTACCGTTCCCGAGGATTTGGCTATAATCGACGAGCCTTGGCGGATGAAAATACATTTCAAATTCAAGCTGGAATTTCTCCCCCGCAGGCACAGGTCTATCAAAGGTAAAGACCTGATGCCTGGAATCCTCTAAGATCTCAATATTTTCACGATCGCGATTTCGGGTGGCACCTGTGATGACTAGCTTTTTCACATCTTCCTTATGGCTGGTTGGGATATTAATGATGAGATCCTTCAAAGGTTCCCCCGTCACATTTTCGATAATATATTCACCGCTAAAAAGACCCTCCCCTGTCTTTGGCTGGATATTCGCCTCAACCTTGACGGAACGTACCTTGGGCAATGGCGCGTCATACTCATCGGCAAACATTTTTTCATAAGCCACGAGTTCTTTTTCCCGTGCTTTTTCATTTTTATAGTCGACCGTTTCGTAAGAGCTGAAAATTTTATTGCCGGTAAAAACAGCGCCCAATAATAAGCCCACGCCGATTACGATTGAGGGCAGCGTAACTGCGCTCTTCAAATTTCTGAATCGGTTTAACAAAGAGGTTTGCAAACCCCGCCGCCAAAACCAAACTGAAATCAAAGCGAGCAATCCGGTAATCATCAAATTATATATGGAAAACCAATTATAATCTTGGGCCCGCTCAAAGCCATTCATCTCGGAATAGCGGCCAGCGCTAAACTCGCCAATGCTCATAAGTGGATGGAAAAATGGTAATTGCGGAACCGCAAAACCAATTGCGATCAAAACAGCTCCGGCAGCGAACATTCCGACGATCCGGTTAGGCATAAAGTTTTGAACGAATAATGCCAGCCCCGACGTAATCACAAAAGGCGCACAGAAACTGACGAAGATTATACTAAAATAGGTCGCTAAATTAATGTTCAATGACCCCATCAGGATCTGACAAAATATTGCAACGATCATGGAAAAAGCGAACATGGTCATGATAATCAGGGAAAGAGAGACCCATTTCCCCAGTAGCATTTGCCAATTGCGAACAGGCGTCGCGTCAATAATCTCGTTGAACTTTGCGGTCCGTTCTCTCCAGAATAATTCACCACTAAAGAAAATCGTGACCAAAAGCGCAGGAAGCGCAAACCCGCCCACGGCCAGATTAGCCATACGTCGACTGGTCGGATATCTTGGGTCCGTATCAAACATCATTTCTTGAACCAAAGTTATGGAGATCAGTGCCAGAGCAATCCCGCATAACACATAGAAAGAAATTGACCGGACAGACCCGACATAGTCCGTCTTAATTCGAGAAAATAGGGCCTTATATTGACCGCTCAATCCAAATCTAGGCTGTACGGACTCATAGGGTGCGTAGGTCTCTGAGACGTCGGTTGTTACAACGGCCTTGGTTTCCTTAATCATAGTTCCGCGTTTGAACAGGCGATAAGTCAAAAGCAAAAGCCCAAGAGCAATACTGCTCCATAAAACTCTGTTTCCGCCCAGCTTGCCAAATAATGAAACCAACTCCGTATTTCGTTCAGATGCCGGCCAATATTGGACTTCCTGACTAAGGGGTATTACTCCAACGGGATCTATCATAGACACCAGCCATTTCGGAGCATCCGCCGCCATGGTCAGACCTACAAAATAGAAAACCAGCAAGCCGATGGCGCTGACATAAACCAGCATTTTTCGCCGAGTCCAAGACGCGATCAGGGCGTAAATCGCTGAAAATATAAACGAATTGATGAAAACAAAAGTGAATGTCGGATAGAGGAAGTAGCTTAATCTGACGGGCCCTAAGGACTCCTTGTCGACCCACGGCATGAATTGGCCAATGAAAATACCCAATACAGCGGCGGAAACACATAAAAATGTGGCGAGCCAAGCCCCCATAAATCTCGGTAAAACAAGTTCGAGATTTTTAACAGGGGTTGTATGTATGAGCTCAACAGTCTTGTGAATTTCGTCTCGCATCATTCCTGTCACAACAAAAACCGATGCAAAAAATATGGCAAGAAAACTCAAAAAAGAAATTTGATTAGATAGCGTGTAGGCGCCGTTCACTTTGACGCGTTCCCCGCCTTCAAAAGACACAACAAACCAGTCCACGGCAATAATCGCGAATCCCACAATAAACATGAGTAGCATGACCACCCAAAAACTCACCTGCCGGAATTGAAGCTGACGCTCAAATTTGAATAATTTTCCAAACATATGCGTCCCCTAAATCAGGCCATAGAGATTAGCGAAATATGTATCCTCAAGGCCCGGGTCCATGTCTTGAACAAATCCTGCCTCTGGCTGACTATCTGATAAAACACTGACGACCACTTGCCCCATCAAATAACGGGTCGACAAAATCTTTTTCGAATATTTTTCCTTCATTTCAACAGACACAGCTTTTCCAACGGTTTTACGCCAGACAGAATTTTTAATTTTTTCCAGCAGGTCTTCAGGCGCGCCCCTGGCAACAATCTGACCATCACCCATAATTGCCATATCCGGGCACAACGCCCGGACATCTTCAACGATATGAGTCGAGAGAATGATGATTTTTTCTTCGCCGGCTTCACTCAGCAAGTCCAAAAACCGTTGCCGCTGAAACGGATCAAGACCAGCTGTTGGTTCATCAACAATAAGAAGTTTTGGATTGCCCAGCATGGCTTGAGCGACACCAAATCTCTGGCGCATGCCGCCTGAATAGCTGGCAACTGAGGAGTGTCGGTGTTTCCGCAAGTCAACTTGCGCAAGGAGTTGATCAATTTGCTCTTGCCGCTCCGCTTTGTTGGTCAGGCCTTTTAACACACCAATATGGTGCAGTAATTTCTCTGCGCTCATGCGCGGGTAAACACCAAAGTCTTGGGGTAGATAACCTAATGTCCGCCGGATCACATCGGGGTCCTTGGCAATATCAGCCCCCTCAAAGGTGATCACACCTTCATCGGGCCGTTGCAAAGTCGCCAGCGTCCGCATGAGCGTAGATTTACCTGCACCATTGGGACCGAGAAGACCAAAAAGACCCGGCTTAAGTTCCAGATTAATATTGTTAAGTGCGTGGATTTGCCCAAAGCGTTTATGGACGTTTTCGATATTCAGCATGGTTGTCCCTTATCGTTTTGCGATAAGTGATAAACTGTAATTTATCGAAAATCAATAA
>CALJNJ010000149.1 GCA_937981945.1 uncultured Caulobacterales bacterium
GCCATGGATCATCCGGATGTCGCCATGGCAGCCTGTATCGGACTTCGCCATGAAAAATGGCAGGAACGGCCTTTTCTGATCGTCCAACCGGTTCCGGGCAAAGAGCCCAATATTGATGAGATTAAAGACTGTATTACGGCAAAATGCGCCAAATGGTGGTTGCCGGATGCCATCGTCTTTGAGGAAGCCCTACCGCTGGGCGCGACAGGCAAAGTCCTGAAACGCAAACTCAAAGAAAAATATATGGATTTCGATCTCGAAGCTTAGCGCAAAATAAAAGGGCCCGAGCGGCCCTTTTTTAATGGTTATGGCAGGACGCTCAGGCCTGCATATACGGCCATGTCGCCCAGCTGCTCTTCGATACGCAGCAATTGATTATATTTCGCCAAGCGATCCGAACGGGCCAATGATCCGGTTTTAATCTGACCGCAATTTGTGGCCACTGCCAAATCTGCAATAGTGGTATCGGCAGTTTCGCCGGAGCGGTGGCTCATGACGGCCGTAAAGCCGGCGCGGTGGGCCAGATCAACCGCGTCCAATGTTTCGCTGAGTGACCCGATTTGATTGACCTTGACCAGAATAGAGTTCGCCGCGGCCGTCTCAATTCCTTTAGCCAAGCGCTTTGGATTAGTCACAAACAGATCGTCACCGACCAGCTGACATTTATCACCAATGCGGCGGGTAAGCTCTGACCACCCGTCCCAATCGTCTTCATCCATGCCGTCTTCGATTGAAACGATCGGATAGTTATTGACCAGGCCTTCCAGATAGTCCGCAAATTCGCCACTATCCAGAACCTTGCCCTCACCCGAGAGATTATATTTCCCGTTTTTGTGGAATTCCGTAGAGGCCACATCCATGGCTAAATAGATATCTTCGCCCGGCTTATAACCGGCCGCTTCAATAGCGCTCATGATATAATCCAGCGCCGCGGCAGATGATGCGATATTCGGGGCGAAACCGCCTTCGTCACCAACATTCGTATTCAGGCCGTCGGCGGACAATTTCTTTTTCAAATTATGAAAGACTTCTGCGCCCATTCGTAATGCGTCTGAGAAACGATCAGCGCCTACCGGCATGATCATAAACTCCTGAACATCAATCGGGTTATCCGCATGTTCGCCGCCATTGATAATGTTCATCATCGGGACCGGGAGAACGTGAGCATGAGTTCCGCCGATATAACGATAGAGCGGAACTTGCTGTGAATTGGCAACGGCCTTCGCCAGAGCCAAAGATACGCCCAGAATGGCATTTGCGCCCAGACGGCCCTTATTTTCGGTTCCGTCCAAATTGATCATCATTTGATCAATCCCGCGCTGGTTCTCTGCGTCCAGTCCGAACAAAGTGTCGGCTATTTCGGTATTCACATGGGTGACGGCTTTGAGCACGCCTTTACCCAGATAACGGGACTTATCGCCGTCACGCAGCTCTACGGCTTCATAGGCGCCCGTTGAGGCCCCGCTCGGTACGGCGGCACGACCAAAAGCCCCATCAGAGAGGCTAACGTCGACTTCAAGTGTGGGATTGCCACGACTGTCCAGGATTTCCCTGGCGAAAATTTCTTCGATTTCTACCATGGGAGGCTCCTCATCTAAGGATGTTTAAGATCTAATCTTTGGGCGGAAGAACCTGACGGCCTCTATACATGCCTGATTTCAGATCAATGTGGTGCTGACGACGCAGTTCACCGCTATCTTGATCTTCAACGTAATTGACCTTGTTCAGACGGTCATGCGCGCGGCGCATGCCGCGGCGTGAATTTGAGATTTTACTCTTTGGGACAGCCATTCGGGCCTCCTGTTTAATAACAAAGCAGCCCGAGCATCGGCCCGGGCGGTTAATTTGGCGCGCTCATAACTGATTTGCAGGCACGCTTCAAGCCTTTATTCATCGCCTCCGCGCACTTTCCCACGGCTCGATTTTATGGCGCTCCGTTTTGATTTGGAATCCAGGCGTTTTTTGACCGAAGACCGCGTAGGTTTTGTTTTTACACGGTATTTTCGCTTCTGCGTCGCTTTTGTGATGATTTCCACCAATCGCTTGCAGGCCTCATCTCTATTGAGCTTTTGAGATTTAAAGTTTTGAGATTTGATGACAATGACGCCGGCCGCGTTTAACCGCCGATCCGTCACCGCAAAAAGCTTGGATTTTACCGCTTCCGGCAAAGACGATTGCGCAATGGCGAATCGCAGTTCCACGGCTGAATTGGTCTTATTGACATGCTGACCGCCCGGACCTGAGGCCCGGACGGCTGAAAACTCTATTTCAGAGAACGGAATTGAAATCCGTTCATTGACTGTGAGCCTATTTGGCGTTTCCGTTTTCATCAAGTTCAACGATTGGGAAACCCAGCGCCTTTACCTCGTCATATACTGAGGCTTTATCACCAACCACGACCATGATCATATCGTCGAGATTGAGGTGCTTTTTGGCCAAAGCATCAATCTCTTCTTTGGTCATGTTTTGCAAAATTTCATTTTGCTCATCGACGAAGGACGGATCCAGATCATAATTCATCATCCGGGCCAGGAAGCCCAGTTTCTGACTTGGCGTCTCGTATGCTCTGGCATCACGTTGACCGATCGCGCTTTTGGTAAACTCAAGCTCTTCGGGCTTAATACCACTGTCATGGAACGTCCGAATTTCATTGATAAACTCCGTAATGGAAGCCGCCGTAGAGTTTGAACGGACGCCGGCGCTGGCGCGATAGAAACCACGATCTTTTTCACCGCTGAAGAAGGACCGGGCTCCGTAAGTGTAGCCTTTGTCTTCACGCAGATTAAGATTAATCCGGCTGTTAAACGCTCCGCCGAGCGAATAGTTCATTAAACCGGCGCGGAAATACTCGCCTGTGGCATCATAAGGCAGGGCGCGTTTACCGATCCGAATTTCGGACTGGGCAGCACCCGGCTTATCGATAAAGTAAAGCGTGCCGGTTTTCAGATCCGGAAAACTCTCGTTCGCAGCGCGCTCAACCGTGACGGACTGCCAATCCGCAAAGGGTGACAAGGCTGATTTCAGCTTGCTCTTACCTAAATCGCTCACCGCCACAATCGATGCGATATCCGCAGAGTAATTTTCCGCGTAGAACTTTTTGACATCATCCAAAGTGATTTTGGCAACAGATTCTTCCGTGCCTGAATTGCCGTAAGCAAAGGCGTTATTGTCACCAAATAATTGACGATTGAACACTTCGGTTGCAACGCCGTTCGGCTCCTTTTTAGAGGCTCTGATACCTTGAATGGCATTGGCTTGAACCCGTTCGAAGTCAGCTTGATCAAATTTAGGTTTGAAAAACTTCTCCGCTGCGATTTCGACGGTCTCGTTCA
>CALJNJ010000150.1 GCA_937981945.1 uncultured Caulobacterales bacterium
ATAAAAATGGCGGGCGAAACATGAATACTCAAAACTTGTTTGAAATCTTTAATCACTTTATTGAAACGCGTGATCCGGCCCAACTTTTGTCATTGGCAGACGATATTGAAGTCTTTGGATCTTCAACATTTGGTGACGGTAAAACTTATATCGGCGAAAAAGCGCCCGGTAAATTCCGAGAAGTTATTTCAGTCACTAAGGTCGTCAAGCCAAGCATTACTTTGGACATTAAGCATGCTGTTGTGAACGATAATCACGGACTGTTTTTCTTAGATGTCTCCAAAGGGCGTAAGAAATCCGTCAGTACGCTCGACGTTGTGGTCGACGACGGGAAGCTCAAATGCTTTCACGAAGTTCAAACTCGCAGATAGCCTTTTCGAAGAATTGAAAACAAAAAAGCCGGGCATTTGCCCGGCTAATTTTTTGCTTAATTACAAGACCTTAGCACTTGTAGTACATGTCGAATTCAACCGGGTGCGGATGCATGGCAACGCGGTGAACTTCTTCCATCTTAAGATCAATATAAGCGTCGATCTGGTCGTCATCAAAGACGCCGCCGGCCTTCAGGAAGTCGCGATCGGCATCCAGAGATTCCAGCGCCTCTTTTAAGGAGCCGCAAACTTGCGGGATCTGCGCTGCTTCAGCAGGCGGAAGGTCATACAAATCTTTGTCCATCGGATCGCCCGGATCAATTTTGTTTTTGATTCCGT
The DNA here is from genome assembly GCA_937981945.1 of uncultured Caulobacterales bacterium. Taxonomy (GTDB): domain Bacteria; phylum Pseudomonadota; class Alphaproteobacteria; order Caulobacterales; family Maricaulaceae; genus JACOMS01. The sequence goes on from CALJNJ010000150.1 coordinate 711, forward strand.
CCAGACCTGCCATCAACAGAGCTGTATAGGTCAGATATGGATTACCGGCAGGGTCCGGGAAGCGGGCTTCCAGACGCTTGCCGTTTGGAGATGCAGTCCAAGGAATACGAATAGATGCAGATCGGTTGCGGGCAGAGTAAGCCAGCATAACCGGCGCTTCAAAGCCCGGAACCAAACGCTTATAGGAGTTTGTTGAAGCGTTGGCGAAGGCGTTGATGGCCTTAGCGTGCTTAATGATACCGCCGATATAGTAGAGGCACTGCTTGGAAAGTCCGGCGTACTCGTTACCGGCAAACAATGGCTTACTGTCTTTCCAGATCGACATATGCACGTGCATTCCCGTTCCGTTATCATTCCACATCGGCTTGGGCATAAATGTAGCTGTCTTGCCATAAGCATGGGCAACATTGTGGACGATGTATTTATAAAGCTGCATATTATCGCCCATCTCGAGGAGCGTCGCGAACTTCATGCCGAGCTCATGCTGAGCAGGAGCAACTTCATGGTGATGCTTTTCCGGACGAAGGCCTTGTTCATCCATAATTTGCAACATTTCAGTCCGCATATCCTGCGCGCTGTCAATTGGCGGAACCGGGAAGTAACCGCCTTTTGGACCGGGGCGATGGCCCATATTCCCACCGGCATAATGTGTTCCGGTGTTTTGCGGCAGTTCGGATGAGTCGATCTCATACCCGGTTTTATTCTGCGACGTATCCCAACGCACATCGTCAAAAACAAAGAATTCAGCTTCAGGTCCGAAATAAACCTGGTCGCCTACTTTTGCCGATTTCATATAGGTCTGAGCAGCCTTCGCTGTTCCGCGCGGGTCGCGATTGTAAGGTTCGCCTGTATCGGGCTCCAAGATGTCACAGAAAATAGCCAAAGTATCTTGCTGAAAGAACGGATCCATCTTGGCTGTGTCCGGGTCCGGCTTCAATACCATGTCAGACTCATTAATGTCTTTCCAGCCGCTGATTGAAGAGCCGTCAAACATTGTCCCGTCTTCAAAAAGATCTTCATCGCACATGTCTGCGGTGAAGGTTACGTGCTGCATTTTACCTTTCGTGTCTGTGAATCTGAAATCCACAAATCCGATATTCTCATCTTTGATACGTTTTAAAACGTCACTGGCTGACATTGTTTTGTCCTTTCCCTAACAATAATCTTTTAAAGAGCCGCTTCGCCGGACTCTCCGGTCCGAATTCGAATGGCTTGCTAAACATTTGAGACGAAAATCTTCCCGTCTCCAATTTTTCCGGTTTTCGCCGCTGTTTGAATGGCCTCCAGAGCAGGTTCGACCTGATCATCGGCGACCACCAATACCAATTTTAGTTTTGGCAGAAAATCAACGACATATTCAGCGCCGCGATAGAGCTCTGTATGCCCTTTTTGACGACCGAAGCCTTTGGCTTCAACAACCGTCATGCCCTGTAGGCCGACCTCTTGCAGAGCTTCTTTAACTTCATCCAGCTTGAATGGTTTAATAATAGCTTCGATTTTTTTCACAGCGACCTCCGAGTTACCTGAGTTCGGTCTAGCCGGGTTCATCGCTGAGTCGACAGGGATCGCCCGGGTTTCCGGGGGAAACGCAATTCAGCTGAAAAAATGCATATTTTATGGTCGCCGGTCTTTGCGGTGATGAAAAATTGTGCACGTTTAAGGCACGCCGTCAGATATAAAGCGGTAAACTTCGCCAAGTTAAGTCTATCAACGGGCCCGTTTTCCGCGTAAACATCCGCTCGATTCCGACGGAGAAGAGAGTGGCCCGCAAAACATTTATTACTGACGAGCAAGCCCTTAAGTTTCACGCTGAGCCGACACCCGGAAAATTGGCGCTTCTGCCAACGAAGCCTATGGCGACACAACGGGATTTATCCTTAGCCTATTCACCCGGCGTCGCCGTTCCCGTTGAGGAAATCGCCAAAGATCCTGATCTGGCTTATGACTATACATCCAAAGGTAATATGGTTGCCGTCATTTCAAACGGAACGGCTATTCTGGGACTGGGCAATCTGGGCGCCGCAGCGTCAAAACCTGTTATGGAAGGCAAGTCTGTCTTGTTTAAACGCTTTGCCGATATTGATTCATTTGACATTGAGGTCGAGGAAGAAGACGCCGAAAAGTTCATCGAATGCGTTCGCCGTATCGGGCATACATTTGGCGGTATAAATCTCGAAGATATTGGCTCGCCGGAATGTTTTATCATAGAGCAGCGATTACGCGATGAGCTAAATATTCCTGTCTTTCACGATGACCAACACGGCACAGCTATTATCGCAACCGCCGGATTGATCAATGCCTGTCATTTGACCGGCCGTAAGTTTGAAGACGCTAAAGTCGTCTTGTCAGGCGCCGGCGCGGCGGGCTTATCAGTGCTTGGATTGATTAAAAGACTTGGCGTGCGGGACGAAAATGCAATTGTTCTGGATAGCCGAGGCGTCGTTTACCGCGGCCGCAAAGAATATATGGATCAGTGGAAGGCGCCTCATGCCATTGATACGGACAAAAGAACTTTGGAAGAAGCCATGGAAGGAGCCGACGTATTCCTCGGGCTTTCCGTCGCCGATATCGTCACACAAGACATGGTCAAATCCATGAATAAGAACCCGATTATCTTTGCTATGGCCAATCCTGACCCGGAAATTCTGCCCGAAGATATCAAAGCGGCCCGCAGCGACGCAATTATTGCAACCGGTCGGTCAGACTATCCCAATCAGGTCAATAATGTATTGGGCTTTCCTTATATCTTCAGAGGCGCGCTTGATGTCAGAGCCCGCAATGTAAATGAGGAAATGAAACTGGCCTGTGCCAATGCTTTGGCCGACCTTGCGCGGCAAGATGTGCCGGAAGAAGTTGCGGCGGCCTATCACGGCAAACGACCCCAATACGGGCCGGAATATATAATTCCGGCACCTTTTGACCCGCGTTTGATTTCTGAAATTCCGCCCTATGTGGCGCAGGCCGCTATGGATACGGGCGTTGCCCGAAAGCCCATTGAAGATATGGACGCTTATAAGCAGCAATTAGCGCGGCGTCAGGATCCGACAGCGGCATTGCTCCAGGGCATCACCGCTTCTGTTGTCAATGAACCGAAAACCATTGTGTTTGCCGAAGGGGAAGAACCGGCTGTTATTAGGGCGGCGCAGGCTTTTCAGCAGCGCGGCCTCGGCAAAGCAATTTTGATCGGTCGAGAAAAGCCCGTGCGTGATAACATGCAGCTTCTCGGAGTTCAGGATACGGAAAGCCTGACAATCCTGAATGCCCGTCTTTTTGACAGGAACGCTGAATTCACGGAAACGCTTTACAAATTGCTGCAACGCCGCGGCTTTCTGCGTCGGGATTCTCAGCGTCTGGTCAATAATGACCGAAATATTTTCTCCTCCCTTATGCTGCATCACGGCTTGGCAGACGGCATGGTGACAGGTGTTACCAGAACCTATGATAAAGCCCTCAGAGATGTACGTATGGTTCTCAGTCACGATGATAATGAGCGGACAATGGGCGTTTCCGTGGCGATTAATAAAGGGAAGACCTTATTTATTGCTGATACGAATATAACGGAATTTCCGACCGCCTCTGATTTAGCGGATATTGCGGAAACAACGGCAGGCTTTGCCCGTCAATTCGGATTCGAGCCTAGGGTCGCTATGTTATCTTACTCCACATTCGGCAATCCTGTCGGTGAGCGTATGGAGCGGGTTCGCGAAGCGGTCCGTATCCTTGATGAACGTCAAGTCACGTTCGAGTATGAGGGTGATATATCGGCTGATGTGGCCTTGGATCCTTTACATACTTTGACTTATCCGTTTTCCCGCCTGACCGGCGCGGCTAATGTCTTGGTTATGCCGGCAATCCATTCCGCCTCGATTTCAACCAAGCTTTTGCAAGCCGTTGGCGGTGCCACCGTTCTGGGCCCGTTTTTGACAGGGCTGGAAAAGCCGGTTCAAATTTGTCGTCTGGGCGCCACTGCGTCGGAAATTATCCAAATGGCGACATTGGCGGCCTTTGCGCCGTCCCACAGGTAGGCTTTGAGCGCTTCCCAAAAAACAAATGTCTTAGAAGGCTCAATTACCAAACATGTTCTTCGGATGTTGGGGCCTTTTTCCCTCGCGATCATCGCGCTGATTTCAACAGGCATTGTCGATACGATTTATTTGGGACGCCTAACCGATCCTGAAAGACCTAATCTCGCGATTATGGCCTTGGCAGCCCTGACGTTTGCGTTTCCGCTGACTTTTGTCGGCAACAGCGCTAATATCGGACTTGGCGCCGGGACTATGTCGGCGGTATCAAGGGCGTTAGGCGAGGGCGACAAAGACCGGTCGCGAAGGCACGGTGCTGCAGCAATCTTGTTAGCGCTTACCGTTATGACGTTCCTCGTAGCACTCATGATCATTTTCGCTCCGAAAGTTTTGACACTGGCCGGAGCTAAGGGTGATGTCCATTCAATGGCTGTCCAATATTTATCCATTTCGCTTCCCGGCCTCGTCATCGTTTCAGTCGCGTCCATGTGTAATAATATTTTAAGAGCAAATGGCGAAGCAGCGCTGCCGAGTTCGATTATGATTTTGGGGGCAATAATAAATATAATCTTGGACCCGTTTTTAATTTTCGGACTGGGACCCTTTCCGAGAATGGAAATTCAGGGCGCGGCTTTGGCGACTTTGACAGGTAACATTATCGGCGCCATGTACGGGTTTTACGTTGTGTTTTTTCATCGCAAAGCCATCAGTTT